>JBBIGZ010000028.1:0-33682 GCA_037447295.1 Chloroflexota bacterium
TTGACGAGGAGAGTGCTCATAGGCAAAATTTGTCAGACAAATTTATTTGTAGTGTAGCAGAAAAGTGGTGGGGTGTCAATGGGGACCGTGGACGGTGGACGGTGGACGATGGACCGTAGACCGTAGACCGTGGACGGTGGACCGTAGACCGTGGATAGTGGAGGGTGGCCGAGAGGAGTAGGAAGTTGAGGCTCAGAGGATTTGCGAGAGCATTGGATGGGAAGGGTCGGTGTGCTCTGAGGGGAGAATGCTTTGCGGATGTGGGGGAGCGGTCAACGGCGCTGGAAGCGGTAGATGCTGCCTCCGTGATGGGCAAAGTAGATCTCACCGCTGGCATCCTGGCCAAAGGTGCTGATTCTGGCACCAGTCTCAAAGAGAGGTTGTGATTGCCATCCCTGGGCGGTGCGTAGAAGCCCCCAGATGCGACCACTACAGTAATCACCGAAGAAGTAAACTCCCTGCCATTCCGGCATGCTACCGCGGTAGACCACGCCGCCGGTGACCGAGCATCCCTGATCATGACCATATTCGGCAACGGGGAAGAGATAGCCCTCAGCAGGAGGGTTGGATTCATAAGGGTGATTCCCCTCCCACAATCTCCAGCCGAAATTGGCACCCGAGGCCGCACCGGCTGGGAGAAAATTCACTTCTTCCCACTTGTTTTGACCGACATCGGCAATGTAGAGATCACCGTTCCGATCGAAGGCGAACCGCCAGGGGTTGCGCAGGCCGTAGGCCCAGACTTCGTTGCCGAAGGGGTTATTTGATGGAATGGCATAGGGGTTGCCACCATCTACGTCAATCCGGAGTAACTTACCGAGCAGGGAGCGGGGATTTTGGGCATTGTTCTGCGGATCGCCAGCCGAGCCACCATCACCTAGACCCAGATAGAGATAACCATCCGGGCCAAAAGCCATTCCACCGCCGTTGTGATTCTGATAGGGTTGAGGAATGTAGAGAAGGCGTTTTTCGGTGGTCGTGGTGGCTTGGGAGGAGCCTGGTTCGGCTTGGAAACGAGCGATGACGGTGTTGCCCTGGCGATCGGTGTAGTTGACATAGAAGTAGCCGTTTTGCGCAAAGCGCGGGTGAAAGGCGAGGCCTAGTAGTCCTTGTTCGTTGCCCTGTGTGCCGACGCGATCGGTAATATCCAGGAACGGTAGAGGCAGGAGCTGTCCGTTTTGCACTAGGCGGATGAGACCATCCTGTTCGACGATGAAGAGGCGCTCATCTCCCGGTGGCGCCTGAATATCGACCGGACGGTCAAGACCTTCAACGATCGGCACCCAGGTATAGCCACGCGGGTCAGGAAAGGTGCCCACGTTCGTCAAGGTTGTGACCGTAGCCGAAGGAGAATGTGTATCGATCGGCGGCACGATGGATGGGAAAGGGACTGGAAGGGTCGCTACGGGGGCTTCGGAGATCGGGGAAGCCGAGATCGGGCTCTGGGTCGGCGGCGGAAGCGGGATGATGCGGGGGGCACAGGCGCTCAGGAACAGGATGATGATCAGGAGGGTAAAAAGTGGCGGTCTCACGCGTCCTTCTCCTCTTTTATTTCGCCTTCGATTACTTCACCTTCGCCGATGAGATCGATGTTGCTGGTGATATGTTGCAGGTGCTCTTGGACTACTTCAGTGGGGCAGAGCTCGATGAAAAGCGAGGTGCCCAACCAGATGATGGCGGCATCATCCATCGCACCGATGAGGGGGATGTAGATGGGTACAGGATCGAAAGGCCAGAACAAATAGGCAAGCGAGGCGATGGGGAGGAGTTTGAGAAAGGGGTTGACGCGCCGATCGGCCATCAGGCGCAGGATGAGCTTGACTTGTAGGAGCAGATCGCGGATCACGCTGCGGCGGTAGGGGATCAGGGAACGGTTGTTCATAGAGTCTCCATGGTCAAAATGAGCCGGCCCGATCGCTTTGTAATTCGCGGATGCCTAGGAGGGCGATCAGGACCTCGGCCGGCAGGTCTGGTGGAGGTAATTCGGCGTGGTAATGTTGGGAAGTTTCGGCGCGTTCGCGCAGGGAGCGCCAAAGGGTGGCGCGTTCTTCGCTGTGAATGACCAGATCGTGGATGGTGCGCGCTTGGAGCAGGTAGGCGCCGGTGGTGTAGAGAAAGGTGATGCGCCGCCATTTTTCGGCATGGATGGGGTGCGGGAGCCGCTCCAGTGGGCCGAGCTGGATTTTGTAATATTCTTCGTGAGCGCGCGGGTGATCGGGCTCATCGCGCAGGAGCTCGGCGCGGCGCGTCAGCTCGTGACCGCGCACTTCGGCGATGTATTCGATTCGTCCTCCATGCTCGCCAAAGGAGGCCGGCTGGTAAAAGGCCAGGTAATCCACAGCGATCACTTTGGGGGCGGTGCGCAGCGGGATACGATACCAGCCTAAAAGGCGGGCAATCTCTAGATCGCGCGGCTGGGGAAGCAGGCAGACCAGAACCAGCGAACTAGGAGCAAGCATAGGCTTATTGTAGCGCAAATTCGGTAGTGTGCATAGAACAATCGCTTTGGGCCTAGGCAACTTTTCCTTGACAAATCCTCCTCCCCATGATATAAACCGCCCAATCTTTTCGGGAAATTCCGAATAGAACAATCGGCACCAAGGCCGATGAGTACTTGACAATTAAATTGTGCACTCTTATCCAGAGAGGCGGAGGGACCGGCCCGACGAAGCCTCGGCAACCATCCTGTGACTCAGGAACGGTGCCAATTCCGGCAGAATGACAATCCGCTATGGGTTGTCTTCATTCTGGAAGATGAGAGGGAGCCAGTTTTTTCTTGCGACCTCTTCTTTCAGAAGAGGTTTTTTGTTTTCAAAGACCTCCTCTGGATAAGCCTATCCGGAGGAGTTTTTGATCCCAATCTTACAAGGAGTGTGCTATGTCTCTTTCGTCCTTTCCTCACCGTCCCGGTTTTACCACCCGTCAGTTGCATGTCGGTTACGAGCCCGATCCGACGACCGGCAGCCGCGCCGTGCCGATTTACCAGACGACCAGCTATCAGTTTCAGAGCACGGAACACGCGGCCAACCTGTTCGCGCTCAAGGAGCTGGGCAATATCTATACCCGCATTATGAATCCGACGACCGATGTGCTCGAAAAGCGCCTAGCCGATCTGGAAGGTGGAGTAGGTGCGCTGGCGGCCAGTTCCGGCCATGCTGCCCAGGCGATGCTGATCCTGACCCTTTGCCAAGCCGGCGATCACATTGTAAGCAGCAGCCGACTTTATGGAGGCACTTACAACCAGTTCAATTACACCTTTCCGCGCTTGGGCATAGAAGTCACTTTTGTCGATCCAAGCGATCCGCAGAATTTCGAGCGCGCCATTCGCCCGAATACGAAGATCATCTATGGGGAAACCTTGGGCAATCCGGATATCTTCGTTTTCCCCTTTGAAGAAGTAGCGGAGATCGCCCGACGGCATCACATCCCTCTGGTGATTGATAACACTTTTGCCACGCCCTATCTCTGCCGCCCGATTGAATGGGGAGCGAATATCGTTTGCCATTCCACTACCAAGTTCATCAGCGGCAACGGCACCAGCATCGGCGGCATCATTGTGGATGGCGGCAATTTCGATTGGCGCAGCGGGCGTTTTGAAAACTTCACTACGCCAGACCCTTCCTACCATGGATTGGTCTATGTCGATTTGGAATCCGTCGGCCTGCCTCCCTTTATCATCAAGGCGCGTGTTCAAATCCTGCGCGATGTCGGTGCCTGTCAATCCCCGTTCAATTCCTGGGTTACTCTTCTTGGCCTGGAAACACTGAGCTTACGCATGGAGCGCCATGTGCAGAATGCCCAGGCGGTGGCCGAGTTTTTGGAAAAGCACCCCCAGGTCAGCTGGGTGAGCTATCCGGGGCTGAAGAGCCACCCCCATTACGAACGGGCGCGTAAATACCTGCCCAAAGGCCCCGGCGCAGTACTTGGCTTTGGCATTAAGGGTGGATTGGAGGCCGGACGCAAGTTTATCGAAAGCCTCCAGTTGATCAGCCATCTGGCCAATGTCGGCGATGCCCGCACCCTGGCGATCCATCCTGCTACTACCACTCACAGTCAACTTACTCCCGAAGAACAGCTCAGCGCTGGTGTGACGCCGGACTTCATTCGCTTGAGCATCGGCCTAGAGGATATAGAGGACATCCTCTGGGATATCGAACAAGCCTTGGAACATTCCAAAGTTTGAGGAGGTTGCTATGCCGGTCAAAATCCCCGATACTCTCCCGGCGCGCGCCATTCTGGAAAGCGAGAACATCTTTGTGATCCCCGAAACGCGCGCCCGTCATCAGGATATTCGCCCTTTGCGCTTGGCGATTCTCAACCTGATGCCGACCAAAATTCAAACCGAAACGCAGCTATTGCGTCTGCTCAGCAATACGCCTTTACAAGTCGAAGTGACTCTGTTGCACATGAATTCGCATCGTTCCAAAAACACGCCGCAAGAACATTTGCTCAAGCATTATCGCACGTTGCGCCAGGTCCGGCGCTCCAAGTTCGATGGGCTGATCATCACCGGGGCACCAGTGGAGCATTTGGAATTCGAAGAAGTCGATTACTGGACTGAATTACAAGAAGTGATGGATTGGGCAGAAACAAATGTGTACGCTACGTTTTACATCTGTTGGGCTGCCCAGGCCGGGCTTTATCACCGGTATGGCATTCCAAAATACCCCCTGCCGCGCAAGATGTTCGGCGTCTTTGAACATTGGGTGCTCGATCCACACCATCCGCTGCTGCGCGGCTTTGACGATCGTTTCCTAGCGCCCCATTCCCGTCATACCGAGATCCGCCGTCAGGATGTTGAACGGGTGCCCGATCTACAAATCCTGGCCGAATCCGATGAAGCCGGCCTGTACTTGGTCGCTTCCAGAGACGGGCGACGCATCTATGTCACCGGACATTCCGAGTACGATCCGCTCACGCTGAAGAGCGAATACGATCGCGATCGGAGCAAAGGCTTGCCGATCCACGTCCCGATCAACTACTATCCCGATGACGACCCTTCCCGTCCGCCGATTGTGCGCTGGCGCGGTCATGCCCATTTGCTCTTTTCAAACTGGCTGAACTACCACGTTTACCAGGTCAGCCCGCATGATTGGCATGCGATCCCTCAGCCGGCGGCCTATCCAGAGCACGTACCAGCTGCCACATACAACGGTTGAGTGGCGCGTTCAGGTTTAGTTCCTGTGCCTTTTGTGCGATTGCGCCGCAGATGGCATCAATTTCGGTGGGTGCGCCACGGCGTACATCCTGAAGCATGGAGGAAAGGTTCTGGGCCGTCTGCTGCGCCACGGCCTCCGCGGCCAGGCGGGCGCTTTCAAAGGGCAAGGCAATCCCTAGCGCTCGCGCCACGGAGGCCGTCTCTTCGGCAATTTCGCCCATCAAGGCACGGGTTGTAGGGCGTTCCAGAAGTGCACCGTTTGGCACGCCGAGCAGAGCCGTCAGCGGATTGATAGCCGAATTGATCACCAGCTTGCCCCAAATGACCGAATCCAGCGAAGGACTCTCCTCGACTTCAAAGCCGGCCTCTTGCAGTGCCCGGTGAAACTTCGCCGCGCGTGGATCGGCGCCTAAAAAGACCTTTCCCACTCCGCCCAAGCGAACCTCACCGGGGCCGAGCAAGGTTGCGCCGTAGGTGGTCACCCCTTGAAGCACCCGCTCTTTCCCCAGCGCTTGTTCCAATGTCTCGCGATTTCCCAAGCCATTTTGCAAAGTGAGTGCCAGCCCGTCCTCGGCCAGGCATTCACGCAACTGTTGTGCAGCGCGAACCGTTTGCCAGGATTTGACCAACACCAATGCCCAACGGACGCCGCGCACCGCCTGTGGCATAGTCACCGCTTCGGCAGGCGCGGTGCGGCACGCCGTTTCGGACCTTAGGCAAATGCCGCGCGCCCGAACTGCTTCGATCCCTTCACGCCAGCTGCCCAGTAGGGTCACTGGATAGCCGGCGGAGGCCAACCCGGCGCCGAAGAGCAAGGCCAGCGCGCCGCTGCCCACGATCAGGATCGGTTCTTTTTCGCTCATCGCTCAAGCAGTTCTTGTTTCGCCCAGGGAACATAACAACTCGTCCCACTCTTCTTCGGCCATTTCGACGGTGTGCTCTTCGGCCGGGAAACGGCGCGCCTCTACGTCCTCGATATAGGCGCGGAAGGCGCGCTCCATTTCGGCGTGCAGCGAAGCGTAGCGTTTGACGAAGCGCGGCGTAAAGCGTTCGAACAGGCCGAGCATATCGTGCGTCACCAGCACCTGCCCATCGCAGCCGGCGCCGGCACCGATGCCGATGGTGGGAATGCTCAGGCGTTGAGAGATCAAGGTTGCCAGTCGGCCCGGCACCGATTCCAGGACAATGCTAAAGCAGCCGGCCTCTTCAAGTAGGAGCGCATCTTCCAGCAGGCGTTGGGCGGCTCGTGCCGTTCGCCCCTGGGGACGGAAACCACCCAGCTGATGCACCGATTGGGGCGTCAGGCCCAGGTGCCCCATCACCGGGATGCCGGCTTGAACAATCGCGCGAATTGTCTCCAGCCGTTCGCGCCCGCCTTCGAGCTTCACGGCATCCATCCCGCCTTCCTGCAGGAAGCGTCCGGCATTGCGCACTGCTTCGCTGACCGAAACCTGGTACGAAAGAAAGGGCATATCGCCGATCAACAAGGCATATCGGGCACCGCGCGCTACCGCCTTGCAGTGATGGATCATGTCATCCATCGTTACCGGCAAGGTATTCTCATAGCCTAATACGACCATTCCCAGCGAATCGCCAACCAGGATGGCATCCACCCCGGACCGATCCATCAGGAGTGCTGTTGGGTAATCGTAGGCAGTGAGCATAGTGATCGGCAAGCCGCGCTCTTTCTTCTGACGTAGTGTGAGCACACTGACCTTTTTGCGTCCCCCTACGGTTTCAGATGCAATCGGTTGTGTGGACATGGTACCCTCCAAAATTGGTAGAGTCCGGAAAAGGTTTTATCAGGAGTATTTTTTACGCACCTGCCTCCATCGAATGCCCCTCCTGGGGCTATCCGTAGGGCAGATTGCGGTAACGGGGTTTGAAAACGAAGTCCGCCGTGCCTCGCCTCAGGGAGGTTTAGCCGTGCTAATCGCTCAAGTGCTCGAGAATGCGTTTGTGTACCGTCTGGACGTCCATGTTCAGAATTGAGATCAGCTTATCGCGTCCGCTGTGTCCGGCGACGATTTCTAGGTGAGATTTTGGCACGTCCAGCACTTTGGCCAGGAAATCCAAAAGGGCTTGGTTGGCCTCGCCTTCTACCGGCGGAGCAGTCAGGTGAATCTTGATTGTGCCATCGTCCAGCACGCCGACGATAGCATTGCGGCTGGCCCTTGGTGTGACCCGAACGGTCAGTGCCGAACCATGTTGTCCATCGTGAAGGCGAAAGGAGCGTTTTGGCATACTACCTCACAAGCAGGGAAATAAGAACGCGGGAAAGAAATTGAATCAAGAGGATCAGGATCAACGGGCTGATGTCGAACATCCCCAGGGGCGGCACCGCGCGACGGATCGGATCCAGCATTGGGTTGATCATGCGCCCCAAAGCGACCCGCAGCGGGTGATAGGGCGGCATAAAGAACGAAAGCACGGCATCTATGACGACGATCAAAATCAGCAGACGGGCGATGAAGTCGATTAGCTGAGCGAGCACGATCATCGAATCTCCTGTTTGGTGGGGCGTGGCCCCAGAATAGCCTGTCCAATGCGCACCATGGTCGCCCCTTCTTCGACGGCCACCTCGTAGTCGGCGCTGGTGCCCATGGAAAGATGCTTCCATTCCACTTGTGGGAAGCGCTTTGTCAAGGCTTCCTGTAAGCGCCGCAATTGGCGGAAGTAGGGGCGGGAATCTTCGGGATTTTCTGCCAGCGGTGGCATGGCCATGACCCCTTGCACGTCCAGGCCGGGCAGGGAAAGCACGGCTTCGATCTCCGGCCAAAGCGTGGGCCAGGTTCCTTCATCCCAGGCCGGCCAGCCGAATTTGCTCTCCTCGCCGCCGAGGTTGAATTCCAGCAAGGTCGGCAGGGAGCGGCCGGCTTCCTGGGCCAGGCGGCTCAAGCGCTGTGCCAGGCGCAGGCTATCCAGGGCATGGAAAAAGTCAAAGTGCTGGATCACCAGATCGGCTTTGCGCCGCTGCAGATGACCGATCATGTGCCATTCTACCTGTTTTGCTTCGGCCAGGGATTGAATTTTCATTACACCTTCTTCTGGGTAGTTCTCGCCCAGATAGCGTGCCCCAGCCTGAATGGCAGCCCGCACGATCTCAAGTGGCTGGGCTTTGGTGACGACGATCAACTGCACTTGATCGGGATCGCGTCCGGCGCGGCGTGCCGCTTTGGCAATGCGTTCCAGGGTTTGCAGGTAACGTTCGCGGATTTGTTCGACGAGCATGATTTTATGCTATTGCAAAGATGGCTCCGAAGCGCCCGGTGCGGCCCTTTTCGGCGCGATGGGAATACCAATGTTCTAGATCACAGGCGGTGCACAGCCCGGCGATCTCGACCTGTTCGACGCCGACCGATTCCAGGAGCAGCCGATTGGCTTCCCATAGATCGAAATGGATGCTCCCATTGTGAGAAATCAGCAGTCGTTCCGCTGCTGCACCGAAGGCTCTGCGCACCTGCTCGATCACATCGTCGCCGACCTCGTAGTGATCGGGTCCGATAGAGGGACCGATGCCGGCGAGCACATCTTGGGCTCGTGTGCCGTAGTGTGCCTGCATAGCCTGAACGGCTACCCGTGCTGCCCCCTCGACCGTCCCTTTCCAGCCGGCATGGACCAGCGCGATCGCTCCCTGCCGCCGATCGAAGAGGAAGATCGGCACGCAATCGGCGAAGCGCATCAGCAGCGTGACCTGGGGGCGATCGGTGAGCAGGATATCGGCTTTGGGGTGTGGCATGTGGGCAGGGCGGGGAGCATCGGCGCAGAAGACGTCGCTTCCGTGCACCTGCCAGGCGTCGAAGACCGAATCCGGCGAGCGCCCTAGGGCTTCTAGCGCTCGGGTGCGGTTTTCGCGTACCCGTTGCGGATCATCGCCTACCGTTCCGCCCAAATTCAGCGAGGCCCAAGGTGCCGGGCTGACTCCCCCTTTTCGGGTCAGGATGCCCTGAACCAGACCGGAGGGGAAGATCTCGAAGGCATAATAACGCACTCCCTGGCGTTCGATGAACGGCATATCAATCTCCACCGGCCAGCGCGAATTTTCGCAAGAACAACCGCTGGGTTTCCAGCATCGAGGCTTCTAAAGAGGGGAATATCAGCCAAGCAGTTGAAAAGCCGAAAAGGAAGCCGGTCAGGGTGCGCAGGAAGGGAGTGCTTTCGCGATAGGGGAGAAAGGCCAGCCAGGGCAAGTTGAACTGGCTGAAGAGCTGCGAAAATCCATCCAGGCCAATCGGTAGCAAGCCGATCAAGAGCCAAAGAAGGAGAGAGAGCGTGCGTAGCCGATGGCGCAGGAAAACGAAGAGCAATCCGAAGAAGAGCATCGCGCCGTAGATGGCGATATCGCGCTCACAGAGCGCCACTTTGTACCCCACCTCTTCATTGCCCACAAAGGCGCGCGCCGCAAACCGTTCGGGGCTCAGTGGATTGCTCACCTCGGATAGCCCCGTGATGCTCTCGAAGGTCTTCACATTATGGATGTGGGTCGCTTCGAGTGGATAGTACGCTTGTTCGCCGAAAAGGAACCAGGAGCGAAAGCCCAGCTGATGGCAGAAGGGACCGTAGATCGTGTAGATCAGGCGGGCCGGGCCACTCGCTCCGACTTTCATCAGCAGCGGTGCCAGGAACGGCAGGCCGACATACAAGGCCAGGATCAAATTCAGAACCAGCAGGTAGTGACGGGAGAACCAGAAGAGCAGCCGATCGGCTGCAGTGATTTCGGGCTTCGGGCCGCCGGTCGTCATCCTGGCTTGTGCCGCCTGCAATGTCACCTGCAGAGTTTCCACGGTAAACGGTCCCTGGAGACGGTAAGAACCGATCTCTAGGATCGGCAATCGATCCTTTTGTTCCTGGAAGGCCCGATCCCGAGTGACGTCGATTTCCAATAAACGATGAGGATACTGGGTTTGTAGTTCTTTCAACTGACGGCGTACTTCCTCGCAGGGAAGGCATCCTGCGGAAGTATAAAGGATAACGGTAAACATGTATTCTCTTGCCTTGTTACATTTGGAAATTACTACCCGTGATATAGTTTTCTAGGCCGGTGATCAGGCTCTCACGTTCTTTGAGGACCACTTCCATCACATCACGGATTGAAAGGATGCCTACCACCCGATCTCCGCTTACTACCGGCAGGTGACGAAAGTGATGTTTCTGCATGAGTGCTAAGCACTCGTCCACCGTCGTTTCCGGTGCCACGGTTAGGATCGGGGAGGTCATCACTTCCCGAATGGGCGTTTCGGCGGCTTTGCGCCCGGCAAGTTCACCTTTGCGAGCGTAGTCGCGCTCGGTGAAAATGCCCAGCACCTTTCCGCCTTCCGTCACCAGTACGGCACCGATATTCGCCTCGGCCATTACCTGCAGGGCGCGCAATACGGTCTCATCGGCTGAAACGCTAACGGGGTGCTGCGGTCGAGATTGGATTAGATCTTTGACCAGTACCATTTGGATACCTCCTGAAAGAATTTTATGAGGGCTTTCTCAACGTATCCGTTGTTTTGCTAGGCACTTGCATTAAGGAATTTCTAAAGCCCAAAATCAAGGAAGAAGCCGAATCGTGCCAGAGTCTCGAAGACGCCGGCAAAGAGCATGGCGCCGACGATGATGAGCAGAATGCCCATGCCGATCTCGACATAGCGCATGATCCGAGAGTAGCGGCGCAAGATCTTGGTGACCCAACCAATGCTCAGGGCAGCCAACAGGAAGGGAATGGCGAGACCGGCCGAATAGGCAGAAAGTAAAAACGTTCCCAAGCGTAAGTCTCCGCCGTTCATTGCCAGGGTTAGAATGGCGCCCAGCACCGGGCCGACGCATGGTGACCAGCCGGCGGAGAAGAAAATGCCCATCAGGAAGGAAGAGAGATACCCCAAGCGGCGTTGTAGTTGATCGTGCACGCGCAGATCGTATTCCAGGAACGGAATGCGAAACAGGCCGGTCATGTGGATGCCGAAGAGGATGACGATGATGCCGCCGATGCGCGCTAGGATGAAACGCAAGTCATAGAGCAGACGGCCGGCCAGCGAGGCAGTAGCACCGAGGGTGATGAAGATGAAGCTAAAACCGAGGATAAAGGCAAGGCCATGGGTAAAAGTCGTCCAACGGGGATTGGTATGGGTGACTTCTCCGGCAGCCCGTCCTCCTAGATAGCCAACATATACCGGCACCAGGGAAAAAACACAAGGGGAGAGAAAAGAGGCTAGGCCGGCCAAAAAAGCGAGAGTTCCTGTTACTTCCATAGTAGTAAATTTGCCTCCATCAGAATGTACGCTCGATCACACTTACCAGCGTGCCGTGATCGGGCCAGGTGAGCTGAGCGTCATTTTGCTCAAGCGAGAGATAGGGGGTTGTCCAGCGGAAGATCCATTTCGCATCTTCCGGATGGGCATTCACGCAACCATGCGAGCGAGGAGTGCCAAAATCATTATGCCAGAAAGCAGCGTGGATGGCAATACCGCTTCCGTTGAAAAATACCGACCAGGATATGGCCGGGGTATCATAGCCGGCGCCAGTGGTGCCGCCGCTCATGTGGATCGAAATGGACTTGCGCCAGGTGGCTTGATTTTCGCCTACCGGTGTGGACCATTTATCCACCGGATTGCCGTAGGCATCCCATTTGGCGCCGCTGGAAATGCGGCAGAAATAGACCTCCTGATTGCCCTCAAAGCAGGAGAGGGTCTGGTAGGTGAGGTTGACAACGATTTTCTTCTCATCCGGTGGCACTTCGGGATGGATCGGGGCGATCTCTTCCGGCGTCAAAGGGCGGAAGGCTCGGCCATCGGCCCAGAAAATATCGCCATAGCCCCAGCCGTGCTTGTCATCCTCATTGAAGCGATAGAGCACCTGCCCGGCCTCGTTGATGCGGATCTGATCGATCCACACCACCTGGCTATAGTATAGACGCGGCAGCTGCTGGTAGATTTCGATAATATCCTTTGCCCAGGGGGAGCGTGGGGGAGGGTTATCCAGGTAGAGGTCCACGTATGGGACGGTGACTTCGGCCCAAAAACCGGGTTTGCCTTCGGGAAGCACAGTAGCGGCTGATTGGGCTGATTGCGGGACCGGCTGTAGAGCAGGGGCGTAGATATACCCTTCTGGAGTTTCCACCCAGCGCTGATTGATGTAATAGGGCTTGGGACCGACGGTTTCTCGCAGCCACGGTACGATAGCGTCTTCGTAGAGGACCTTGACCGTGGGTGCATCCTCCCGTGGCGCCGCCTTGACGTCAACTTTATATAGCACTCGCCCCAACAGATCGCCTTCCGGGAATTGCGGCGCGGGAATCCAGCGTTCCAGGGGGCGCAGGGTCAGGTAACCCAGGCCGGCTAATCCTAATTTCAGAAAATCGCGGCGGGAAATGTGAGCCATCTCTACTCCCAATGCCAAGTTGTGCCTTCGCGGCTATCTTCTAATATGATGCCTAATGCCTTTAGGCGGTCGCGGATCAGGTCGGAGAGAGCCCAGAGTTTCTGTTTGCGCAGTTCGCTGCGCACTTCGATAAGCAGTTCGATGAAGGGAGCGGCATCGCTTTCGCCTTTCTTGGCTTCCAATCGCAGGCCGAGCACACCGGCCAGTTCACGCAGGGTATCCTGGGCTACCTGCAGTTGCTCCTGGGTGGCGCCCTGATCGCGGGCTGTGTTGATGGCGCGCACCAGTTCAAAGAGGTCGGCGAGGGCAGCCGCGGTGTTGAAATCATCGTCCATGGCCTCTTCAAAGGCGCGCCGTGTGACAGCCGCCTGGGCGTTCAATGCTTCGGCCGCCTCCGCAGCCAAACTGCCAGCGGACGAAGCCGCGGGTCGAAGAGCGGAGCGCAGACGCTCCAGCCCTTTTTCGGCTGCTTCGATCGTTTCGGGGGTGAACGATAGGGGGGCGCGGTAGTTCCCATTGAGGACGATCATCCGCATCACATCCCCTTCGTGCTCTTTCAGGAATTCTTCGATCGTTACTAGGTTGCCCAGCGATTTGGACATCTTTTCGCCACCGAGCTGGAGCATACCGTTGTGCATCCAGAAGCGGACGAAGGGTTTGCCGGTGTAGGCTTCGGATTGGGCGATTTCGTTTTCGTGGTGGGGGAAGATCAGATCGTTGCCGCCGCCGTGGATATCGATTTGCTCGCCAAGGTAGGCGAGGTTCATTGCCGAGCATTCGATGTGCCAGCCGGGACGACCTTTCCCCCAGGGGCTATCCCAGGCCGGTTCGCCTGGTTTGGCGGCTTTCCAGAGGGCAAAATCCATGGGGTGTTCTTTCTGTTCGCCCACTTCGATGCGCGCGCCGGCCTGCATTTCATCCAGCTTGCGACCGGAGAGCTTGCCGTAATCGGGTTTGCGCGTCACGCGGTAATAAACATCGCCGTTGCCGGGGGCATAGGCATAGCCTTTTTCGATCAGGCCCTGGATCATCTGCTGGATTTGCGGAATGGTCTGGGTGGCGCGCGGGTGGGCGGTGGCCGGCAGGACGTTCAGAGCGCCGAGCTGTTTCTGGAATTGGTGAATGTAACGTTCGGCCAGATCGAAGGGGTCCATTCCCAGCTGATGGGCACGCTGGATGATCTTATCATCCACATCGGTAAAGTTCATGACAAAGCGCACCTCGTAGCCCTTGTAGATGAGGTAGCGGCGAACGATATCGAACACCAGCGCCGACATGGCGTGCCCGACATGGGCATCCGCATAGACGGTGGGGCCGCAGACGTACATTTTGACGATGCCCGGCTCAAGGGGCTGGAATTCTTCTTTCTGACGGGTGAGGGTATTATAGATGCGCAACATGTTCTCCTGCCGCAATCGGGATGCGTTGATCATAGCATGAGATTAGGAGGAAGGCAATCAGCGCCGGGTGCGTTTGTCTTCTTCCACACGGGCGAAGACCATGCGACCGGCGGCCGTTTGTAGGACTTTCGTCACGGTTACTTGGACGTATTCACCGATGTAATCCTTACCGTTTTCGATGACGATCATCGTGCCATCATCCATATACCCGACGCCCTGGCCGGGCTCTTTGCCTTCCTGGATAATGTTGACGGTCAAGGTTTCACCAGGGAGCACCACCGAGCGTACCGCGTTGGCCAGTTCGTTGATGTTGAGCACGGTCACGCCCTGGAGCTCGGCGATACGGTTGAGGTTGTAATCGTTGGTTAGGATGGGGGCTTTGAGCTGACGGGCGAGGAGCACCAGTTTATCATCTACCTCGCGCACGCCCTCGACGTCTATATCGCTGATGCGTACCAACACGTTCGGCATTTTTTGTAGTTCGGCGAGCACTTCCATGCCCCTCCTGCCGCGCTGACGGCGCAAGCCGTCCGGCGAATCGGCAATGTATTGTAGCTCATTCAAGACGAAGCGCGGGATGAGCAATGTGCCCGGCAGGAAGCCGGTACGCACGATATCGGCGATGCGGCCGTCAATGATCGTGCTGGTATCTACCAGGATTGTGCGGTTGAGGTTGGTCCAGGAAGAAGAGGCGCCGCCTTCGCCGCCGCGGCCGGTCAGAGCGCTGAGCAGGCTCAGGACATCGCCTTGGCGCATAACGAAGACCATGCTGCCGAAGTAGCTGAGCAACATGGCAGCGATGAAGGGCAAAATTCGGCCGAAAGGCGGTGGCAGAAGGGAAAGCGGGAAGGCGAGCAGCGCGGCGATCAACAGGCCGATGATCAGGCCGAGTATGCCGGCGAAAAGGGTCTCGGCAGCCACGCGCATTAACAGGCTACGCAACGCTTGGACCGGCCGAGTGGTGAAATAGGGGGTCATAATGAGGCCAAAGAGCGCGCCGACCAGCGCAGAGACGGTGATGTAGAGACCCAGCTGGGAAGGTTGCAAGATACCCATGTACCACCCCAGATATCCCCCGCTAATGCCGAAGATGAACATGCCGAGAATACGAAAGATGAATTCGGTGCTCATAAGTTCCTCGAAGCGTGAAGGTGATTTTCATCATAGCATGAGTGGGTGAGCACGTCAATGCTGTGGTGTCTGCCTTCTGCATCTCTATTATAGGCAAATCGAAAGCCCCACCTTGCATCTGTAGGGAATATGGTACACTTGCGGCCATGGCACGGAATTTGGAGAAAGCGGCACGGTATGGTGAACCCTCGTATGTTTGGCGCGCCGGTCAGCAGCGACGGTTTGAGAAAATCCTTTGGGCGGCCGAAGGGCGCATTCGCGGCCGTGTGCTGGAGAACGGCTGTGGTGTTGGCATGTATGCCGAACGCCTGGCGCAGGTCGGCGGTCGGGTGATCGGGTTGGAATATGACTTGGAACGGGCGGCGCAGGCGTATCAGAAAGTCGCCTGCATTGTCAATGCGGCCGGCGAGGCCCTGCCTTTTCCGCAGGATTCGTTCGATCTTATCCTCAGCCACGAGGTGATCGAACATGTTCAGGATGATGCCCAGGCGGTGCGCGAGATGATTCGGGTGCTGCGGCCCGGCGGTCGTCTGGTGCTCTTCTGCCCCAATCGCGGCTATCCGTTTGAAACGCATGGCATTTACTGGCGCGGCAACTATCATTTTGGGAACATTCCCTTAGTGAATTATCTGCCGCGCCGCTGGCGCGATCGCTTGGCGCCGCACGTGCGCGTCTATACACAACAAGACCTGCAAGCCCTGTTCGAGGGCCTGCAGGTGCGATTTGTCTATCGGAGCATCCTTTTTGGGGCCTATGATAACCTGATCGCCCGCTTTGGGGTCTTCGGAAGGCTCTTGCGCTTTTTGCTCCAATCGCTGGAGCATACGCCTTTGCGCATTTTCGGGCTTTCCCATTTCTGGGTAGTCGAAAAGATCAACCCTTGAGCGGGAGAGCCGGGTCGAAAGGCCTCATTTGGCATGTCGATTTAGGAAGCGCTCGATGCGGTAGATCGCTTCCTCGATTTTTTCGTAGGCTGTGGCGTAGGAACAGCGCACGAAGCCCTCACCGCCGGCACCGAAAGCGTTGCCCGGCACGACGGCGACATGCTCTTCCTGAAGCAGTCGCTCGGCAAAGGTTTCATCATCCAGGCCGGTGCCGGTGATGTTGGGGAAAGCGTAGAAGGCGCCACGCGGCTCAAAGGTTTTCAGCCCCAAGCGGTTCAGGCCATCTACAATCAGGCGACGGCGACGGTTGTATTCGGCGACCATTTGCCGGACATACGGCTCGCCTTCGGTCAGGGCGACGATAGCGGCGTCCTGGGCTGTGGTTGGTGCGGACATGATGGTGTATTGGTGCACGCGCAGCATGCCTTTGAGCAATTCGGCCGGGGCGGCGGCATAACCAATCCGCCAGCCGGTCATAGCATAATCTTTCGAGAAGCCACCGAGCAGGATGGTTCGTCGTTTTACATCTTCTCCCAATGAGGGGAAGCAGACGTGCTGGAAGTCATAGACCAGACGGTCGTAAATCTCGTCCGAGATCACCAGCAGGTCATATTCCTCCGCCAGGCGCGCCACCTCTTGCAAGATCGAGCGCTCGGCAACGGCACCGGTAGGGTTATTCGGATAGCCGATCAGGATGGCTTTGGTGCGTGGGCTGATCGCCGCCCGCAGGCGATCGGGATCGAGCTGGAAGTTATCCTCCATGCGGCTGGGGATCTCGATCGGAACGCCACCTGCCAATATCACCTCTGCTTGATAGGAGACAAAGCATGGGGTGGGGATGATCACCTCATCTCCTGGATCGAGGATTGCGGTCATCGCCAGGTAGAGCGCCTCCGAAACGCCAACGGTGACCACAATCTCGTTTACCGGATCGTATTTCACCCCGTAGAGGCGTTGCAGGTTTTCGGCGATTTTCTGGCGTAACTCCAGCTTACCGGCGTTGGAGGTGTAGTGCGTTTCCCCTGCCTGGAGCGAACGAATGCCGGCCTCTAAGATGGGTTGTGGGGTGACGAAATCCGGTTCACCGATGCCCAACGAGATGACATCTTTCATCGTGGCGGCGATATCGAAAAAGCGTCGAATGCCGCTCGGCTTGAGATTTGCGACACGTTGCGAGAGATATTGGGTAGGGGCAAATTCTTGCATAGCAACTCCATCAGAGATTTGGAAATAACCAGAGTTGAGAGGCGTTGTTTGGGCGATCAAAGTGGCCTGATCTCCCAGCGATCGTGAGTCTCATCGTAGCGCAGCTCGAACAGGTGCTGATCCGAGGTGCGTACGCGGAAGGACCGTCCTTCAGGGGAACGCCATTGCGCCAAGATAGTCTGCACTTCATACAAGTCGTTCTCCCAGGTAAATGAAAGCGGACGCTCGGCATAGTGGCTACCGGAGAGGCATTTCACCGGGAACATGTTAACTCACCTTTTGAAGCGAATCGGTAAATCCGTAGCAATGCGGGCTAAAGCCTGATGCTACTCAATCTAACGCACTTTCTTAAAGCGTACTAGCACCAGGTTGCGTTTGCAATCGGCATAGGTGTTGATATAGATATCCTCCGAAAGTGGCACCCCGGCCTGATCGAATAGTTTGACAAAGAGCTTGCGCGTGGAAGAGATGGGCACACTGCCCAGGGTAAATTCGAACCCCGAACGTCCGTAGAGGGGTGCCGTCCCGCTGACGGTGGCCTGATCCACGCTGCGGCCATCGAAGCTGCCCAGCAGCCGCACGATGATTCCGGTCAGATCGGCACCACTGCTATCCGTCACCGAACCGCCTACACCCAACCAATTGCAGCCCAGTTCTGGATGGATAATGGTACTGTCAATGTAGGTAACTGTGGCCGAGAAGGGTGCTTTAGGTGTTGCCGTGGGGCGCGGGGTATTGGTCGGGGGGAGCAGGGAGAAGAAAGTCGGAGTGGGGATCGGTGTGAAGGTTGGGCGCGGGGTAACTGTCGGCGTCGGTTCAATGGTCGGCGTGGGAGTCCAGGTGGGTTCCAACAGAATGGGTGTTGGTGTGGGGAGTGGGGTGTTGGTCGGAGGAGGCAGAGGGTTCAGTGAAGTATGGGGATTGATAAATACTATCAGGAAATAACTTCCCACACAGAGTGAAAGGATCAGAAAAAAGATGGAAAGGATATCCCACAGGGTGAGTTTTATCTGAGGTAGGGGAGGAAGGTTCATTGCTTATCTCCTGTGCTCACAGATTCGAGGAGGGGCGTCACGGGATGATCTGGATCTGACCTTGTTCTCGCCGCTGTTGAAGCCATCCCTGAAGCGCTTTTTGCTGAAAAAGGCGCCATGCTTGCGGTGAAAGCGGACGCATGGCCCGTTCCAAGACCTTGACGATGTAGAATCCTGTTTCGGATTTTAACACGCCGCTGTATTCTCCGACTTTTAGGTTAAAAGCTGCCTCTTCAACTACCGGTTCCAACAAGTACCCGCGGGGAAACCAGCCCAGATCTCCTGCGGTCAGGGGATCGGATTGGCGAGCCAGGTCTTCAAACGAGGTGCCGTTTTGCAGAGCCTGCCATGCCAGTTGAGCCTCTTGTTCATTATAGAACAAAATTTGCTGTGCATGCACTTGCTCGGCTTCCATGGGCACTTTCGCAATGATCTGATCACGCATCCAAGCCGCCTCGATCGAGCGTTGCAAAGCACGGCGGAAAGCACTCTCGTCATATCCGTAGGTGCTCATCCAGTTTCGGAGCGCATCTGCCCCTCCGATTTGTGCCATTAATGCCTCAATCCGTGACCGGACCAGGGAATCTGTGGCTTGAAAACCTGCTTGTCGTGCCGCTTGAGATAGGAGCAATTCATCGATCAGGGCATCCAAAGCTGCCTGACGTGCCTCACCCTCGTTGAACGGATGCCCCGCGGCCTCCTGTGCTTGGCGGAAGCGTTGCAGCTCTGCCTGGAAATCGGCCAGCAAGATCGGCTCACCGTTGACGATGGCCGCAGCTGGCACAGGGGTCGCCGTAGGGAGAAGGGGAGTAGGCGAAGGTGCCGCCGAGGGGGTGAAGGATGGCAGAGGCGTGTTCGGGCGGCAGGAGATAAGCCATAAAAGAAGAAAGAGAAGAAAGCCTGTTTTGCGCACGTTGCAGATTATACTGCAAGCAGAAGTGCATCTGTGGGGTCGTGGGCTTTTGGCCGTTTTCAGCAGAATCGATCTTCGGTTGCCGAATTTCTCAAAATTTGTGACGTCGCTTAGGAGCATCGAGCCGGCCATCCGGGAGCGCGAGGCGCTCAAGCCACCCTGAAGAAACCCCGGCCGTTCGTTAAATTAGTCCTTGGTGAACTTTGTTGTCCAAAACAGTTCCGGCCGTAGAGCCATTCATATTTCCGTCTTATCCGTGTTAGTCCGTGTTTGTCTGTGTCCTATTTTGAATCGAGCCAGTGCGGCGGACATAATTTTTGCGAGGAGTCATCCTGTGATAAAATCAAGGCAGGTGGAGCAAATGGCCACCTCCCCTCCGCTCTTTCTGATCAAGAGATTGAGCGCGTCATCAGGGGTAGTTGGAATAGGCGGAGGGAGCGTTCCGTTTTCTTTCCCCCACAGGAGCGTGCTATGAATCGTCAACAGCTCACCAAAATGTACTCGGACTACCTGACGGCCGAGGGGTATCAACCCACCATTGATGCCGATGGGGATGTGCGCTTTAAGTCCGAGGGGTTCACTTATTACATTATCATTGATGACAAAGATGAACGCTATTTTCGCCTGCTCTTTCCCAACTTTTGGAGCATCGACGATGGTGAAGAACTCGCTCGGGCGCTGGTCGCCGCAAACTATGCTACCATGGCCACGAAGGTAGCGAAAGTGTACGTGCACAACGATGGCAAAGATACCAGTGCATCTATCGAGATGTTCGTCGACCCTCCAGAACAATTCGCCAAGACCTTCCCGCGTTGCATGTCTGCCTTGCGTACCGCTGTCAATACCTTTGTTGAGAAGATGAAAGAAATGGCAAAATAGTTCCTAATGTGGCAAAAGGCGCGGCCCTTCGCGGGTATCCTGCACCTGCCATCCCAAGCGTAGAATTTCCTCTCGTAGGACATCGGCTTTGGCCCAGTCCCGCTCCTGGCGGGCCTTTTCCCGTATGTTGACCAGTTCCTGCACTTCGGGTGGAATGAGAATCTCTTCTGCTTGTTCCTCTTGTCCGGCCTGAATCCATTCCCATATCTTGGTTCGAATGCCTTGTTCAAAAGGAGATGGGAAGCGCACCTTTCCTAAAAATGTCAGAGGAAAGGTGGATGGTGCGGTAAAACGATGCTCTTTCTCTCCTCGCAGGACCGTAACCCCTCCTTTTCCGAAGATACGAGCCACTCCGGCGGCAAAGTCCAGGATCAATGCTGTATGTTCGTCCAGGCCGATCACGGAGTGGTGCTTTGGCAAGCGCATACGCCACGCTTCAAAGCGTTCTTTCCCCACAAAGCAATGGCTGGTATCCAACTCTTCGCCACCATCCATGTTGTTCCAGTGAGGGATGATCGAGCACCGCAGGCCAAAATCCGCAAGCAGGTTCAGCCCGCGTCGAACATGGACCTCTTCCCCTGCTTTGTAAATCTCGTAAACCGGCAGCACCCATTGACCGATAGCGATCGTCGCTGCGCTGGCAAAGACCAGTGCACTTCCCAGCCGATGTTTGGCGCGCAGCACGTCCCATGCTAGGCTGCCCCGTAGCTGACGGACCGCGTAGGTCGGGCTGCCCGGTCCCATGAAGATCACCGAAGCGCGCCGCAACGGTTGGAGGATTTCTAAATCGTCCGGGCTGAAAGCCGTACCGCGTTTTCGTGCCGGCACAATTTCCACAATCGGGTTATAATTAGAGAGCCTACGCTGGAGATAGCGGGCGATTCTTTCTACGACTTGGTAGGAGTTCAGTTCAAACCCTGATGGTGTTTCGAGAAGGGCGATATGCTGACCACCCTGTTGGCTCAACCATTCAAAAACCTGACCACCTACCTGGGCAGTTTCTCCAGAGCCCATCAATACCACAGGAGCGGGTGCAAAATTTAGAGGCCTCATATTGCGGTAAAGTATACTCGAATCGCAATCTCATTCTATACTTGTGAGAAGGTGCTATGCCTGTTACATTCCTGACCAAAGAAGGTTATCAGAAGCTCCAGGAGGAGTTGGAGTATTTGCGCACCGTGAAGCGCCAGCAAATCGCCGAGCGGCTTCATGAGGCCTTGGAGGGCGGCGAGCTGATCGAGAACGCCGAATACGAAGCGGCGAAGAACGAGCAAGCCTTCGTCGAAGGGCGCATTCAGGAGCTGGAGATACTCTTGGCCTCGGCGCGCATTATCGAAGAGAGCCCGGATAAGAACACCGTCCAGCTTGGTTCACGTGTCACCATCCAAGAAGAAGGGTTTGAACCGGAAACCTACGTTATCGTCGGCGCCGCAGAGGCCAACCCGCGTGAAGGGCGCATTTCCAACGAGTCACCGATCGGCAAGGCCATTCTCAATCACCGCGTTGGGGATGTCGTCACGATAGAGGCTCCGGCCGGAACCTATAAGGTCAAGATTTTGAAGATCGAGTAATTTCTTCCCTGTGCCGGTTGCCCCGCGCAGGCTCCGGCCAACGCGGGGCTTTTTATTATCCTCTGCATCAATTTTTGGAAGGTTGAACATGGCCGAATATACCTCGCTAGAAAAAATCCGCCTGGAAAAAATCGAGCAATTGCGCAATTTGGGGATCGAACCATATCCCACGCGTGCCCATCGCACGCATACCAGCCGTGAGGCCATTGCTGCCTATGAAAAGGCGGAGGCTGAAGGGGGCACGGTGGAAGCGACCCTGGCCGGACGGTTGCGCTCGGTGCGTGCCATGGGCAAGATCACATTTGCCCATATCGAAGATGGCGAAGGGCGCATTCAGCTGCTCTTCCGCGTCAATGAACTGGGGGCTGAACGGGTGGAACTCTTCAACCGCCTCTTCGACCTGGGCGACTTCATCCAGGCCTCTGGCCTCCTCTTCCGCACGCGCACCGGCGAGATCACTCTCCAGGTGCACGATTTTCGTATGCTTGCTAAGGTCATCACCCCGCTTCCGGCGGCCAAAGATGAAACCCTGCCGGATGGCACGGTGATCCGTCACGCCGCCCTGGAGGACCCGGAGCTACGTGCCCGTCAGCGCTATGCCGATCTGGCCGTCAATCCGGAGACACGCCAGGTCTTTCGCACGCGTGCAGCCATCGTCCGTGCCTTGCGCGACTTCCTCGATGATCATGGATTCCTGGAAGTCGAAACCCCTATTCTCCAGCCGATCTATGGTGGTGCGGCCGCCCGTCCGTTTGTCACCTATCACAACGAACTCAAGCAAAACCTTTACCTGCGTATTTCCTTTGAACTCTATCTCAAGCGCCTGCTGGTCGGGAACTTAGAAAAGGTCTATGAAATCGGGCGCGATTTCCGCAATGAGGGCATTTCCTTCAAACACAATCCGGAATTCACCCAATTAGAATTCTATTGGGCCTATGCCGATTATCTCCAGGTGATGGAATTCACCGAGCAGATGATCGCCTATGTGGCGCAAAAGGTGCTTGGCCGCTTGAAGATCACCTACCAGGGCCAGGAGATCGATTTCACCCCACCCTGGCGACGCGTGGAATTGCGCCAGGGCCTGCTCGAAACCAGTGGCATTGATATTGCCCAGCATCCCACTGCCGAATCGCTCTATCAGGCGCTGGTGCGCATTGGCCGCCAACCCGATCCGAAAGCCTCGCGCGGCAAATTGATCGACTACATGCTCTCCGAGTTCCTCGAACCGACCTTGATCCAACCTACCTTCCTGTACGATTACCCGCGCGATATTTCTCCATTGGCCAAGTCCAAACCCGGCGATCCGCTCACCGTGGAGCGGTTTGAGGGCTATGTCGCCGGTTTTGAGCTCTGCAATGCCTTCACCGAGCTCAACGACCCGCTCGATCAAGAGCAACGCTTCCTGGAAATGGGTCGCACCTACGATGCGGAGGATACCGAACGTCACCCTATGGACGAAGATTACCTGCGTGCCATGCGCTATGGCATGCCACCGAACGGCGGCTTCGGCATGGGCATCGATCGCCTAACTATGCTCTTCACCGATAAACACAATATTCGCGAAGTAATTCTCTTCCCTCATCTGCGCCCTGAAGATCGAGAAAATTGGGAGGAAGCGTGAAGCGAAACTTGTGGATCGGCGATCTCATCGCCTGGCTGTTCATGACCCTAATTGGTTTTGCCTCACATGGAGAATTACAATTGGCTTTCTGGCCGCGCATGTTGGCCACCTTTATACCTCTGATCATTGCCTGGTTCCCGCTGGCTTATCTACTCGGCCTGCTGCGTCCTCCCTCTTCCTTATCCTTCTCTTACTTGCTAAAATTGAGCGTGACGGTGATCTACGCTAGTTCGCTTGCCGTCTTGCTGCGCGCCGCTTGGCTCCATAACGCGGCCGTACCAGTCTTTGCCCTGGTACTGAGCTTGACCTCAATAGTTGGCATGCTCTTCTGGCGCCTGCTTCACTTTGTGGCCTTCAAATCTCGCTGAGCGTCTCTTTTCAGGAACAGATTGTTCCAATGGATGAAATTGCCCTACTCTCACAAGCCCAACGTGGCGATCTGGACGCATTCAACCGCCTGGTTCTTGCCTATCAGGAGCAGCTCTTCAATATCGCTTTTCGCATTTTGGGGGATGAGGACCTGGCGGCAGATGCCACCCAAGAGGCTTTTCTGCACGCCTTCCAGAAAATCACAACCTTTCGTAGCGGTTCTTTCCGCGCTTGGCTGATCCGCATCGTCACCAACCTTTGTTATGACGAATTGCGCCGTCAAAAGCGTCGCCCGCAAACGGCGCTGGAACCCCTGACCGCCGATGGGGAGGAGCTAGAATCTCCGGCCTGGATGAGCGATGGTGGCCCTTCCCCGGAAACCAGCCTGGAGCAGAAAGAGCTCGAACATGCTATCGAACATTGCCTTCAGGCCCTGCCTCCACCTTTTCGCTCGATCGTAGTCTTGGCCGATATTGAAGGGCTAGATTACAGCGAAATTGCCGTAGCGCTGCGCATTCCCCTCGGCACGGTCAAATCGCGCCTGGCGCGTGCTCGCATGCGCTTACGGGATTGTCTCCGGCAATTTCAGGAACTTCTGCCTTCTATCTTTCGTCGTCTCTAAAGAATGAAGACAAAAGACCTGGAACTCCTTTCCTCCTATCTCGATGGTGCCCTGCCTCCTGAGCAGATCGCGCGCCTCGAGCGGCGGCTCGGCGCGGACCCGGAACTTCGCGCTGCGCTCGAAGCATTGCAGCAAACCCGAGCGTTGCTACGCCGCCTGCCGCGCCGACGCGTGCCGCGCAACTTTACGCTTTCGCCGCAAAAGGTAGCCAAACGTCCGCCTTTGCCGCGCTTTTACCCTTCCCTGCAATGGAGCACGGCTCTGACTATTCTTTTGCTTATCTTCAGCCTGGGACTTCGCCTAGTTTCCCCGCCGGCGGCCATCCCGTCTCTCGCAACCGAAGCGGCGCCGGCCCTACGTGCCGCTCAGGCGGAGGCCACCGAGCAGCCTCTCACCGTTATGGCGTTCCCTTCGGAGGAAACCCCCACTCCGGAATCTGCCTTGCCAAGCATTATGGCATTACCGCAGGAAACCTCGCAGGCGAAAGATGTTTCCCCCTCTTTGGAAGAGACGGCGATGCCGGCAGGGGAAGAGCCGATGCCTTCCGAATACTCGGTTCCTGCCGAATCGGCCTCTCCCTTGAGCCTGATCTGGGTGAGTTTGGGGGTTTTGGCCTTATTGCAAATTGGGCTTCTCTTCGGTTTGCGTTGGTGGAGTGCCTACCAATGGCGGAAGCGCTTGTAAAGTATTGCATCCGCTGTGGGGCTCCCGTAGAACTCGCCGAACGCTATGGTCGTATTCGTCCCGTTTGTCCGGCCTGTGGCTGGATTTATTTTGCCGATCCGAAGGTGGCCGCGGCCGTGCTGGTCGAAGAAGGGGGGCGCATTTTGCTCGTCCGGCGCGTTAATGAGCCGTTTCGTGGCTTTTGGACCTTGCCTGCTGGCTTTGTGAATGCCGATGAAGATCCCTCCGAGGCCGCCTGCCGTGAATGCGAAGAAGAAACCGGTCTGCAGGTGCGCATCACCGGCATTCTGGATGTGATCTTTGGCAAAGAGCACCCGCGCGGTGCGGATTTCATCATTATCTACCGTGCAGAGATAATCGGCGGTGTGCTATGTCCCGGCGATGATGCCGATCGCGCCGCCTTTTTCTCCCCCACCGAGTTGCCACCGCTGGCCTTTCGCGCCACCCAGATTGCCGTTCAACACTGGCAGGAATCTCCTTCATCATGAGTGCACGCATTTGGTTCGTACGTGTCCTATTCAACCGAGCCGTGTGGCAGACATGGTTTTTGCAGTAGCCCCGCAAAAGACGCAAAATCTTTGCGCTATCTCTTTTCCTCAGAGACTCGTGATTGTACTTTTCGCTGGAGCCAGAAAAACAGCTCTTTTAGATAGGGGAAACCGAAGAAAAACGTAAGCACTCCCCAGAGCAAGCTCAACCAGCGGGCTGTTGTTGCCGAAAGTCCCCACAAGGTGCGTACATCCAGGCGTATCTCCTGTGCCGAAAGAGGGATACGTTGTTCGCCGTCGTTGTTCAGTAGGATCAAGTGTAGCCAGGCCACACCGTGATATGCACCGGGCTGGAGGGCGCGCACGCTCCAGAAGAAGGTTAACGGTTTGCCCGCCAAGAGGGGTTCGGTGATCGCCTGATCCGGGCGTACCTCCATCCCGGCCAGATCCAGCCGCGCCTCAACGGCCATGCCGGTCATGGAAGCCAAAGTCGGCAGTGTCACGTCGCCGGGCAGGGCGGAGATCGTTGGTCCTTCGGGTGTGCCGGGAGGCTCTTCGATAGGCAAGAGCGAAAGGCGCACCAGTTCCGCGTTGCCTACACGGAGAAAATCCGGCGTTTCCAGTCTGATGGTCCATTTCCCGAGCACGTTTTGCGGGGTGCTGGCTTCGACCAGCCGTAGTGCACGTTCTTGGGCATGTCGTGGCATGCGCAGGCTTCCCCAAAGGCCGAAGAGCAAGGTCAGGGCAAAGGAGAGCCAAAAAAGGAGCAGGCGTGTTTTGCGCATAGGCAACGCTCACTTGAAAGTTTTCATCTCCCTAGAGCAGGGTGGCGAAATAAACTGCCAACAGGTAGAGAACAGCCATGAAAGGGATGCCGCCCCAAAGCAGCAGAGCAAGGGCGCGATAAGGTGGCCAGCGGTAGAGATAGAGCCCTGCCAGCCAGGAGGTGATGCCCAGCGCCAGGCTTTCTAGCGGCAGAAGGATCCATTGCGTGGACGGGACGGGAGGATACGGGAAACCTTGTGGATCGAAGCCCAGGACGATCGTCGCGCGGGTGGGGATGAGCAAAAGCACCCACAGCAAAAGGAGCAGATTCAGTAAAAAGCCGCTTGACCACAGGAAACGCACCCCTGGCAAGCGCCAGGCCTCGCCAATCAGGAACGAGGGATAAACCGAAACCGGTTGCGGTGAGCTTAACGCGCCCATTTCCATTATGCGGGTAAAAGAGCGGACGAAAGCCGGCAGGTCTTCCGGCGAGATGACGAAGACGCGGCGAGTTGTGCCGATGAGCAGCAAACGTTGCGGATCGCGCTCGGCGGCCAGGAATTCTACCCGTCCCAGATCGGGATGGCGCCGCACTCCCAATACAGAACCGGGCAAAGCCCAACGCGGCAGGCGGAGCGGCGGTATGACGTCACTCGCTGGGCGAAGCCACTCCACATCTGAGATGGGAATTTCCTCCCGACGCAATCCCCAGTGAATGGCCAGCCGATCGCGCCCAAGTAGATAGGCTGCACGGTAAAGCGCATACAAGCGATAGGCCAAAAAGGGAACCGGGAGAAAGGCGGTCAGTGCCGCTAGAAGGGAGAGCACATATAGGTTGCCGAATGGCAAGCGCGTCATCCAAAAAATGCTCAGGAAGGCCATTCCTAAAGAAAGTAGCAAAAGCCCTCCATGTAGGAGCATGCCAAAACGTCGGCGGGGAAGAAAAACTTCATCCATAAGCCTCTTATTCCATGCTATACGGTCCACCGTCCACCGTCTACGTACGGTCCACCGTCCACCGTCTACCGTCTTTTCTACGGTCCACGGTCTACGGTTAGAATTGTACCAGAAGGGAACTTTTCATGGCGAGCAGGCGTCCACTCAATGAGTAAATGCTGAAAAAATTTCCTGTAAAGGGAGAAGAAAACATGAAGCGTGTATTGATTTTTGCCCTGACGTTGACCCTGTTGCTTGGAGCCTGTGGACTTCGGCCTGCGGCTGCTCCGCCTCCTGAAAAAACGGTGGCCAGTGGAATGCCTGAGATGCGTTTGCTTGCGCCGACCATGGGTCTCCCGGAAGCGGCGGGGATGCGAACGGCCGACTTCGTTGCGTTACCTTCCAATGCGGCGTCACCTGCGGCGGGCGATCGACTGGTGATCCAAAATGTCAACATGACGCTGGTGGTGAGCGATGTGGAAAAGAAGATGGCCGAGATCGCGCGCTTGGCGGAAGAGATGGGCGGTTTTGTAGTCTCATCAAACATCTATAAGGTGACGACGCCAGCCGGTCAGGAAGCGCCACAAGGGAATATCACCGTGCGCGTGCCGGCCGAACGATTGGACGAGGCGCTTGGGCGGATCAAAGAACAGGTGGTTGAGGTCCGTGGCGAATCCCGCAACGGGCAAGATGTGACGCGCGAGTATGTGGACCTCAAATCTCGACTGCGCAACTTGGAGGCGGCGGAACAACAGCTGGTGGAGATCATGCAGAAGGCCGAAAAGACCGAAGATGTGATGAACGTCTTCAACCAGCTGGTGATGATTCGCGAGCAAATCGAGCAGGTGAAGGGGCAGATCCAGTACTACGAAGAATCGGCGGCGCTTTCGGCGATCAGCATTGAACTGTTGACCGAAGAAACGGTCAAACCGCTGGAGATCGGTGGATGGAAGCCTAAAGGGGTGGCGCGCGATGCTTTGCAGAACTTGATCTACTTCTTGCAGGGATTTGTCAACTTCCTGATCCGCTTCTTCCTGTATTACCTGTGGGTGCTCCTGCTGACGGTGGTTCTGCCGCTTTGGGTGCTCTATCGGTTGGGGCGCTTCTTCTTCAAGCGGTGGCGCAAGTCGTCTGCTTCTGCCTCGGAGTCAGAAGCCTCGCAACCTGGTGGTGCTGAATAACCTGATAGGGTATCCAACAATCCACGTTCTATCGTCCACGGTCTACTGTCCACGGTCCATATGGTCTACCATCCCCCTGCATTCGCTCAACGAGGCGTTTGCAGGGAGGCTTTTACTATTATCCGTTGGCTATTATCGTTTGGGGGATAGCAGGAGATGATCACCAGAGCGCTACCGTTGAATGCTGCCGGGGATGGTTCCTCAGCAACTGGGATGATTTGAACTTGCTCCACTCGATAGGACCAGATAGCATTGAGCGTTTGCACCAGCACGAGGTCACCGGCTTTTAGGCGGTAGAGATCGCGGAAGATGCTGCCATATAGGTTATTGTGCCCGTAAAGGAGCATGGGGCGGGCGCTTGTTCCGGGCAGGGCGCTCTGGATAGCCCAACCGACAAAGGGGCCGGGGGAATCCCATTCCAAGCGTTCTTTACCGAAAAGGTTTCGGCGTATTTGCCACCCGACCGGGACGATCAGGCTTTCGATGTTCAGCGCGGGGATGGAAATCCAGCGCGGCAGATTCTCTTCGCCATAGACCTGGCGCGCCAGGTAGTAGAGATCGGCGTAGTCCGGCGGGTAAGCTTCAAGAGGCGGGGTAGGTGGGGGAGTGGAAGAGGGAGAAGGCGGGAGGAGAGGGGGAACCCATGGCGTGCGCGCTACCTGCGGCGAGGGCAGGGGGGCAGGGAGCGGCTGCGGTGCGCACGCGTGTGTCCACGCGGCGATCAAGCTCAAGGTCAAGCACGAGGCGAAAAACGCCCGAAACGACGCAGCACCAACCATAGGAGCAGCATCAAGCCCAAAAGCGGCACCCAGGCCCAACGGGTGGTTTCGTTCCACCCAATCGATCCCCCTGTGACCGGCAGGCGCTGCGGCTCGCCGAACGTGGCGATGCCAAAGATCGAGAAATGCGGGGCCTGTGCGATCAGGAGGCTGTTGACGGAATCTACAGAGGTGGTCAATGCCTGCCAGCGTTTGAGGCGGGAATCGTAGGCCATGATGCGCAGGTTTTCAGGGTGGCCACCGGCACGGAGGATATCGGTGGGGGTGTAACGATAGCAGACGTAGGCTTCGGGCATGGGGGAAATAGGAATGGGCGGGGAAAGATAGAGCAGGCGGATGTCGGCGTAGTGTTCTAGGTCAAGGTATTGTGGTGGCATGGGCGGGGCGCTGGAGAGGGGCTGGATACGTACATAGGCCGGATGGGCGAGTGAACCGGAAGGCAGGCTTAGGCAGAATGGCGCTTTCTCATAGAAGCCGCCGCTGCTATCGGCCGGACGCGTGTAGACGCTACAAAGCGCGGAAGGAGGTAGGCCAAGGTGAGGGAAATAGGTAACAAAACGTAGAGCCATTCCTTCCTGAAGCGCCGGTGTGTTGTAGGAAAAGAGCAGACCGCTGCGGCCGGAATCAAATTCGACGCCGACAGTGGCCGACTCGCCGCGCCCGCCGACGCCACGCAGGCGCTTGTACTGGATCAGGATGTCACCGCTCGTTTCAAAAAGGACGACCTGGAAGGTAATTTCACCGGGTACCACGCCACCATCAAAGCGTTGTGCATTCCGATATTCGATCACCACTTCACGATGGGGGGCACTGCCCAACACGGCATACCAGGCGCTACCGCCGGCGGAAAGCGTCAGATCATCCCAGAACGGCGCGATAAAGTGTTGAGGGAGCTTTGGGTTATTCGTTGGAATGATAAAGTTTAGGCTGAGATAGCCATCCGAAGATGGGCTAGGGTCAAAGCTGGAGGGGGGATCGAAGGTGAAAATGCCGTTGCTACCAACATAGATGGTGGTGTAGCTCAGGCCACCGAAGGGGAAGGCGAAAGGCAGGGTGACGGGTGCAAAGCCATTGTTGCTGCCGGGAAAAAAGATGAGCTGCGTGCCGGTGGAAGTATCGCGCCAAGCGTAGCTGGCCAGGCCGGGACAGGCCGGTGAATCCAGCACATCATAGGCTATGCTGGGTGCGATGGGTGTGGGAGTTGGGATGATGGAGGGGCTGTAGTGAAGGGCGGCATCGATCTGCAACAGGCCGTAGCCGGTGTAATCATCGCGGCCGGGTGTATCCAGATCTAGAGCGGTTTGGGTGAGGGCTTGGTAGATTTTATCCGGACTATCGAAGGCAGGGAGGGATGCTAGCAAGGCGGCGGCACCTGCGACGTGCGGTGCAGCCATGGAAGTGCCGCTGAGCGTATCGTAGTTCGGGTTTTTGCCGAGCAAGTCATGGTACAAAAAGTCGTTATAGGTGGGGAACGTAGAAAGGATGTCCTTGCCCGGCGCCATCAGGTCAAGTTCCGGGCCATAGTTGGAGAAAGACGTGCGGGTATCGGTGTTATCGGTGGCGCCGATGGCGAGTACCCAATCGTATTTTGCCGGGTAGACTACACTGGAGTTCGTGTTGCCAGCGGCGGCGATCAGGGCGGTGCCGCGAGTATAGGCGTAAAAGGTGGCTTCTTGGAGCAACCGGGAATTTAAAGCGCTGCCGATGCTTAAATTGATCACCTTTGCTCCACGTTCCACTGCGCCGATGATGCCCTCGGCTACGCTGACGAAAGTACCACTACAATCGGCGCCTAGCACGCGAATAGGCAGGATTTTGACGTTCCAGGCAATTCCGGCAATGCCTTCCGAGTTGTTTCCGCCGGCTGCAGCGATGCCAGCAACATGTGTGCCGTGGCCACATTCATCTTGAGGAATCGGATCGTTTTCCACGAAGTCATATCCGGGGAGGATGCGCCCGGCAAATTCTGGATGATTGGGGTCGAGGCCGGAATCCACGATCGCCAGGATGACGGAAGGGGAACCGGTGGTCGTATCCCAGGCGGCTGGAGCCTGAACATGGCTAGGACCATATTGACCGCTCCAGAGCGGATCGTTCGGGATGAGATCGGCGCGCACGATGCCGTTGCGTTCGACAAAGCGCACGCCGGGCAAGGAACGCAACTGGCGGAGATAGGCCTCTTCTCTCCCTGGAGGCACCTGAACAATGGCAGCGTTCAGTTTGCGCAGGGTAGGCGTCTCCTTCAACGGGTGGGCCTCACTGGGGAGCGCCAGAGCGCTTACAGAGTGGCCAGTTTCCAGGCCGATGATTAGCTCACCGGGGATGAATTCGCCGGCAGAAGGCGGCGGGGTTGATTGGGCAGGGGGAATGAGGGAAAATAAGAAAAAGAGCAGAAGTAAAAGGTGCATGTCGGTATTATAATCTAGTAGAAGTTACGTGATGGGGTCTCCTTGGATTCTCTTGCCGAAGGCCTCTAACATCAATACAAAAGTTAAGGAGAGCAACATTGAGCAAGTGGATGGTTATCGGAGTAGGTGGCTTTATTGGTTCTGTGTTCAGGTATCTGCTCAGCGGCTACGTGCAACGGTTGACAAACAGCACGGAATTCCCCTACGGTACTCTTGCCGTTAACTTGATCGGCTGTTTTTTGATAGGTTTTCTCTCGCAGCTAGTGGAAATGCGCGGCGCGTTGACAGATGAGATGCGGGCTTTTCTCTTCGTTGGCTTTTTAGGTGGATTCACTACTTTTTCGACGTTTAGTAACGAAACGATGAATTTTCTGCGCTTGGGGGAGGATCAATCGGCGCTGCTAAATATTGGTTTGCATATCCTAGCCGGCCTGACATTGGTCTGGTTTGGTCGCACCATGGCTTACCTGATTTGGAGGTGATCATGACATTGCCAGAAGAAGGTTACCTGTTGCGTATTTTCATCGGCGAGGGGGATAAATATGCCGGCAAGCCCCTGTATGAATGGATTGTTAGGCAGGCACGTCAACAGGGATTGGCCGGGGCGACCGTGTTACGTGGCATTATGGGCTATGGGGCAGTGAGTCGCGAGATCCACACGTTCAAAATCGAGCGACTCTCCGAAGACCTGCCGATCGTCGTTGAGCTGGTGGATACGGCGGCGAAGCTGGAGCAATTCCTGGCTTCGATCGAGGATAAGATCGGGGCCGGTTTGGTGACCCTGGAAAAGGCACAGGTTCGTTTTTACGGCATCCAGGGGAGAAATGACAAGAGGGGGAATTGATCCACGCCGTGGATGTGTCCCAATGTGGATGGCAATCGGTGCAGTTCGCTGAGGGCGTCGAATCGGCGGGCTTCCTGAGCAGCGCCGAAGGATTTTCCGGGAAGCTCCTTGCGGAAACTTAAGGGGACGCGCTTAGCACTTCTGCAAATGCTGACTCAAATGTCTCCTGAGGCACAAAACCGGTCCAGCGTTTGATGACATTCCCTTGTCCATCCAGGAGCACGAAATAGGGTTGGTATTGGAAACCATAGGTTCGTTGAAAGCCAAGGGTGTTGGGATCATCAGCATCTAAGAAAAAGAAGTCAATCTGCTGAAAATACTTCGCTTCTAGCCCATGGACCATGGGCGCCATAGCGCGGCAAGTCCCTCAGGTAAAGCGGAAGAATTCGATCAGGGTGGGCTTGCCTGTTCCGACACGGACGGAGGACGGATCACTGGCGACCAGCTGATCGCCGCGGGAAGTGGCCTGAACAGGCACAGCACCTTCGCTCTTTGCAGACGTGGGGGCAACAATGGGAGCGGCACCTTCGCTCTTTGCTGGAGCGGGAGCAGTGATGGAAGGCAGGCAAGCGGCCAGAAATAGGGGTAGGATTAAAGCGAGTGAAAGTTTATGCTTCATTTTGCGCTCCCAGAATATTGGAGTTTGTGTATCAAGTATGCCATGTTTGACCCCACTGCAAAAATCATGTCTGTCATATAGGTCTGCTCCAATAGGATACGGACAAACACGGAAATTACGGATAAAACATGAACGACTCCATTGCGAAAACCATGTCTGCCACCTGGTAGATTTTAACGCACTAGCCGCTTCACAGCTTCTCATAATAGAAAATCTCCCCCTTCCAGAATTCCCCGTAAGATGGCACGTAGGGAAGGAGAATTTTCGGGTAGGAGGGCGCTCAGCGGGAAGCGTTTCAGGCGTGCATGAGAGGGGCGTATGCCGGGACGTAAGTAAGCATCGAAAGGTAGAGAAGCGCGGAACAGCTGGTAGTACAGGAATCGCCGTGCTTGGCGACGATGCTCTTCTGGCGCTTGGAGCGTTTCGGCTTGGAGAAATTGCTCTGCTAGATCGAGGTATTCTTCTACGCTGGCGGGGAAGAATACCGTTGGATATTGGGTGAAACGCGCTTTCCCGGCGCAAAGGACGGCTGTGCCTAGAATCGATGCCTCTAAACCGATCGTTGAGTTATAGACCAGGACAAATTTTGAGCGTTGGATCAATTCGTACGAGCTGAGATAGTCTTGCGGGGGGATGAACAGGACATTTCCCAGCCGATCCACTTGCCTAGCGCTGACCCACTCTGCTACCGTTTCTCGGCTTTCCTTGTGCGGGCGGGTCTCATCCGGATGCGCACGGATGACGAAAAAAGTCTCCGGGTGGCGGCGGATGATGTGTTCCAGGGTGAAATCCAGCCAAGCGAACATATCTGTGAAGAGGGTGTTGGCA
>JBBIGZ010000029.1:0-33489 GCA_037447295.1 Chloroflexota bacterium
TGGAGATTCCTGCCAGGAGTGAATTGAGAATTATAAGGGGAGGCTGTGAGTACCAGGTTCTGGAAGCGGGGATCGCGAGCAATTTGGATCGTATAGCGGGAGGCACCAACGGAGTCATCCCAATCAAACGTAGGGCGATTATCCGTTAGTAAATCCCCATTAGCTGGGGTATTCAAATTCGGGATCGGGCCAACCGAGGTGAGTAACTGAAATACATTAGACCATGCACTGCAGAAATTATTCGTTCCATCCGTATTACAGGCCCGTACACGCCAATAATATTTGGTGGCATCCGCAAGCGGGGAAGATTCATCCACATCAAAATAAGTGGGTGTAGGAGTGGTGAGAGTGGTGTTATCGTCGATTTCTGGACTGGAAAAATCAGAGTTATTATCTACTTGCACATGGTAATAGTCGAAAGTAGTGCCGGATGGCACAGTAATGGATTTCCACACCAGCCGCGGAGATGTATCAGTCGTCACCTTTCCATTCCCCGGCTTGATCAGCTCGGGAATACTCGGCGGATTAGCGGTGTTGAAGCTCCACACAGTTGACCAGGGGCCAGGGCCATAATTTGGATTCTTGGCGCGCACGCGCCAAAAGAGAATGCGATTAACAGGTAAATCAGTGGACGGAGTGTATTCTACCTGAGTTGCAGGGACATCTGCCTGAAGAATGATGGAGGTGAAAGTGCTATTACCAGAAATTTGCAACGTATATCCGGTCGCATTCAGCACACCTCCCCATTGAAAAGTATCCCGATTGGTAAAGAGGGTACTTCCGTCTCCTGGAACACTTAGGGTTGGCGCTTCAACAGAGACGCGAAAAGTGGCGGTAGCCCAAGCAGTGCAGCTCGAAGCAATGTCGCAGGCACGCACCCGCCAGTAATACGTCCGTGAACGCACAAGATTGGTTCCGACCGTTTCCTGAGTATTTGTAGTCGTACCTGAGTCTTCTAAGGTAGAGAATCCCTGATCCTGTGAAACTTCGTATTCATAGTGATCTAACTGGGTAGCCGGCGTGGATGCAGACCACTTAAGAGTAGGCGTATCGGTCAGTACTAGCACACCACCTGTAGGATATTGAGGCTGAGGTTGGGAGACCTGCACAGTTGCCGCGCTGACCTTTCCAACACCGACCAGTGAGAGCAAGACGAAAAACAAGAGAAGTTTGTCTATCGCTTTCATCGTTAACTCCTTGTATCGAAATCTGCCATTGAAGTAGACGCCTCTGAGCGGGAAAAGTTCCTAGTTCCTGGATTTGACATTCAGAGACTAATGTACGCTAAAGATACCCAAGAAATCCCTTTTAGTCAAGTTCACGTGAGCCCTCGAAGCGTACAGTCCGGATGGCTTTTTGCCCACTCCAGCTTCCATCCGAATACCGTGATGAGCTGTTAGAGTATACTTGAGTACGCGATCACTTGAACAACCAATTCAACCACCGAACCCATTGCCTATGCTCCCGCTCGTCCTTCTCACTCACCCTCTTCCTGCTGAATGGCTAAAGTCTTTAGAAGGGCGCGTGCGTTTGATCGTCGGCCCGGAAAATGCCATTGGGTTCCCCTCTGCCCTACTCGACCACCTCCCCGAAGCGGAGGGACTGTTCACCCTACTCACCGATCGGGTGGATGAAACATTGCTGAGCCGCGCCCCTCGTTTAAGAGTGGTCAGCAACATGGCGGTGGGAGTAGACAATATCGATCTGCGTGCCTGCCGAGCACGCGGCATTGCCGTGGGCAACACCCCCGGTGCCCTGACGGACGCCACTGCCGACCTGACACTGGCGCTGATCCTCAGCGCCGCCCGCCGCCTGCATCAAGCCGCAGCCGATGCTCGTAATGGAAAGTGGAAAACCTGGTTGCCCACCGGCTGGCTAGGAATGGATTTGAAAGGCGCGATGCTTGGTATCCTCGGCATGGGCAAGATCGGACAGGCCGTGGCGCAACGTGCTCGCGCTTTTGAGATGGAAATCATCTATACATCCCCTCACGCGCATCCCGAAATCGAAAGCGCCTGTGCAGCCCGCCGCGTCCCGTTCGATACTCTACTCGAAGCGAGCGACATCCTCAGCCTACATTGTCCGCTCACATCCGAAACGCGCGGCCTGATCGACGAAAGCGCATTGCGAAGGATGAAGCGCCAATCCCTCCTGATCAACGTCGCCCGTGGACCGGTGGTGGTCACCGAAGCGCTCGTCCGCGCCCTGCGCGAAGGCTGGATCGGCGGTGCTGCCTTGGATGTCACCGATCCGGAACCGCTCCCGCCCGATCATCCGCTTTACCATTTGCCGAATTGTCTAATCGTGCCTCACATCGGCTCGGCCACCTGGGGCACCCGTCGGCGCATGGCCGAGATGGCCTGCGAAAACTTGCTGGCCGGCTTAGAAGGACGTCCTCTACCTTATGCCGTTCAACCCTGAACGTACTCAGGCTTGAAACTGAGCCAGAGTTCTCAGATTACCAAACGGAGCAAGGAGCGGCACCACGCAGCCGGTGCTTAGGATCAGGCGTTGTCCGCCCATTTGGGCATAGGCTTGGCGCGCCTCTTCCAGGACCTCCGACGGAGTGCCGTAAACGAGCGTTTCGCGTCCGATACCGCCACAGAGCAAGCCTCTAAAGCGCTGCGCGGCCTCGGCCAGCGAGGGGGCCGTCTCCCGATCGTGCCAGTTAAGGATCTGCACCGGGTAATCATAAAAGAGATCGGCGTAAATCTCTTGCCCGTGCAGATGGAGCATGTTACACCACAATGGCCGTGCCGCCTCCAGAATTTGCAGGTCGAAAGGGCGGCCAAAGGTGTGATATTCTGCTTCGCTCAGTAGGGAAGCCTGAGCATGCTGGACGGCGTAAAACACACCATCTATCCCTTCTTCCAAACAGGCTTCCACGAAACGCTGGGTAGTCCAAGCGATCGTTTCGAGCCCCCTAAGCACCGCTTCCGGGAAGCGCCGCAAATGCACCAACAGTCGCTCTGCGCCGGCCAGGTTTTTCGCCTGCGCCAGAGGGCTGAAAATCGTTTGCAGGATCGGCACCTTCCCGCCCAATTCCTGACGCAACTGACGTAAAACCAACAGTTGCGCATGGAGATGGGGTGCTTCTCTTTCGCTGGGGTTCAAGCGTGGCAGGCGCTCCCAATCGCCAGGTTCCCGTATAACGAAATGGACATACTTACGTGTCCCCTCCGGGTCACCTTGCCAGCGATCCTGTGCGCCCCAATCCTTCAGACAAAACGAAGAGGCCGGTGTAACCTTGACCAGATCCCAGTCAAAGGTACGTTGCCAGGCGAGCGTAGCGGCAGCCAATCGTTGCGGATCCTGATCGTCCACCGGGAAATGACGCCACAAGGCACGCAACGGCGGATCGACCGGTTCTCCTTGCAGAGCGCGTCTCAGACGTTCAACCGAATTCATAGTTCCTCCCAAGTTCAAGTTTATCAGGAAGATGGGCAAATGCAAGATTGAGTCGACAGCAAAAGCCATGACTACTACAAAAACCACGTCTCGCCGCATGGGTGCGATTCAATGGCACACGGATAAATACGGAGCATGGCTTTGAATACACCGGTGCCGACATACACTTTTTTTGCCACACGAGTACCTTTCTTGGGTATAGTTCGGAGTGCCCGATCTAGCAGAATGCGCTCTCTTCGGACCGGTCAACTCTTCGGGTCACTCCCATCGGAGCAGCAATTCCTTGCTTCGTGAAGATCTCCTGGACTTGGACACAATCGGTCTGATGAGATTTATCCGGCGGCAGATTGATCCGGCGGCGTATCGCCACGATCGTTTTCTGCAAGGCAATGAACGATCGCGTTGTTGCCCGCACGGTGATGCTTGATACCCTATGGACAGTGGAAATCCAGAAACGCTCTTCTTTCAACATGCTGGCCTACTCCGGTCACTCTGGGAACATCCAAGCAACAGTTTCGGAGTTCAGAATCTGAAAAATTCGTTCTTGCAATGTTTTTTGGAGGGGGTTGGAAAGTATAATACATATGAGAGCGCACATTATGTTAACAAAATATTTAATAAAACATAAAATACAAAGGAAGTGGCTTATGTCTCGAAAATTCTTGCTCGTTCTGCTTTTCCTGTTGATCGCCTGTGCACCGGCTAGGAACACTTTACCAAAGGGCGAGATTTTTCCTTCGAATGCGATCACAGCACCGCCTGTTTTTCCTACCCTAACCTCCACGCCCACACCGTTACCCCCACAGCCAACCTTCACGGCGACTGCGCTTCCTGCCAGTCCAACGCCCACTCCATGGGCAGATCCTTCGCCCCAATCTCTGGGACCCAATCTCGATCAATTCCCGCCGGGTTATAACCCTCTCACCGGGTTGCCGGTCGCCGATCCCGAGACGCTGAGCCTGCCGGCTTTGCTGATCTCGCTTTCTCATTTTCCTCCCAGCGTTCGTCCACAGACCGGGCTCTCTTTTGCTGCGCAGGTCTATGAAATCTACATCACCGAAGGGATGACGCGTTTCCTGGCCGTCTTCTATGGTGATTTTCCGCGCACCATCCCGAATCTCTCTTCGAAAGGCCGAGAGGAGCCTTTTTTAGCCCAGGGAGAAATCATTCTGGGGAATCGCATATGGTGGGATGAAAACGGCGATGGTGTTCAGCAACCGAGCGAGCCCGGCTTGGGTGGGCTTGTGCTTGACTTGCTCGATACACAAGGGAACCTGCTGGCCAGTACGATTACCGATGCAAACGGCTACTATGCGTTCAGCGTGTCTTCCGGAGAATATTCCATACAGATCCACGTTCCTGAAGGCTTACAAATCACCACACCGAACCGCGCTGCCGAAAACCTGGATAGCGATACCGACACAACCGGGAAAATAGGTCCAGTTCGGGTTGATGCCACAAATCTGGATCAGGATGCGGGATTCTTAATCCCAAATTCCAGTTCGCCTGTAAACCTGAACACAACAGGTATTTTGCAAAATTTTGAATCCCAAGCTACGGCGGGTATCAGCGGTGTACGCTCGGCCCGTGAGGCTTATGTGCCGATCATCACAGCATTTTCCAATAGCTGCCTGATTGCCGCCAGCAAGTCAAAAGAAGTGAATGTGAATATTTGCCGCAATGTCTATACCAGTGGCAATGTGAACCAGGCCGGCATTTCGGTGGACGCTATGCGTGCCCTAGCGCAGGCCAATCGTGATCCCAATCGTCCGGTTAACTATTCTGGCAACCTTTTCACCCGTCAGGCACCACAGGGCGGCAAACCAGCCAGGCAGATCAACGTTTTCTATTCCTGGCTAAACCAGGCACAATGGAAATACGATGATGCCGCGCAAGCATACTGGCGCTATCACGATTACGGTGATCCGAAACGGGTAGGCCAATTCACACCGGCGCTTGATCGCCTGACCGGTCGCCCCGCTTTGTTTGAAAATATCGTCATCCTCTTCGTCGAGCACGTTCCCCGTACTTCGACGATCATCGACCTCAATATGGGGCCGGGAACGGAAGGAAAAGCGATCGTCATTCGCAACGGCTTGCTCTATGAGGATCTGCGCTGGACAATGGTGAGCGAAGAATATGAGCGTCAGACCGGCCTCACTCGCCCATTGCGCCTGCGTTACACGGATGGTACGCCCTTCCCCTTATCGCCGGGGCATACCTGGTTCCATATAGTTACCTATGCTTCTGGGATACAACCGCTCGGTGATGGGGTTTGGAAATTGAGCTTCGTCGCCCCGCCCGGCACACGCTGATCGCCAAAGTTATGGGTCCGGCGCAGGTTTACGCCCCTGCGCCGGATTCCATTTTTGCCGCGATCTTCGCCCATTCATCCTTCAGTGTCACCGTGCGGTTAAACACCAGACGTTGCGGCGTGCTATCCGGATCCAGACAGAAATAGCCCAAGCGCTCGAACTGGAATTTTTCCCCAATCTGTGCCGAACCCAGAGATGGTTCTGTGTAGCACGGGTAGAGCACTTCCAGCGAGGAGGGATTGATATACTGCGTGAAATCCTCGCCTTCTTCCAGATCATCCGGATTGGGTTTCAAGAACAAGCGATCGTAAAGGCGAACTTCCACCGGAACAGCATGGGCAGCAGAGACCCAATGAATCGTCGCTTTGACCTTGCGCGCGGCGCCTTCGCCACTGCGCGTTGAGGGATCGTAGGTACAGTGGACCTCTACCACCTGTCCCTGCTCGTCCTTGACAACATGGGTACACTTGACGATATAAGCATATCGCAAGCGCACTTCGTTGCCGGGATAGAGGCGATAATACTTCGGTGGCGGCATCTCGCGAAAATCATCTTGCTCAATATAAAGCACTTTGGAGAACGGCACCTGGCGCGTGCCGGCAGATGGATCTTCTGGGTTGTTAAGCGCTTCTACGTACTCCACCTGATCATCTGGGTAATTATCAATCACCAGCTTCAATGGGCGTAGCACGGCCAAGCGACGGAGGGCACGCTTGTTCAGATCCTCTCGCAGACAGGCTTCGAGCAATCCGATATCCACTACGCTGTTTGTCTTAGAAACACCAATTCGGGCGATGAACTCGCGGATCGCCTCCGGCGTATAGCCGCGCCGACGCAAACCGCGCAATGTCGGCATTCTCGGATCATCCCAACCCCGAACATATCCTTCTTTGACCAGGCGCAGCAATTTCCGCTTGCTGAGGACGGTATACGAAAGATTTAGGCGGGCAAATTCAATTTGGCGCGGGGCAAAGATGCCCAGCTCGCGGATAAACCACTCGTAGAGCGGCCGATGATCCTCATATTCCAGCGAGCATAGGGAATGGGTAATTCCCTCGATCGAATCGCATTGGCCATGGGCCCAGTCATACATCGGGTAAATGCACCACTTTTTGCCGGTACGATGATGCGGCGGATCGTGAATAATGCGATACATGACCGGGTCGCGCAGATTGATGTTGCCGCTGGCCATATCGATCTTGGCGCGCAACACGCGCGAGCCATCGGGGAATTCTCCCTTGCGCATACGCTCGAACAGATCGAGATTCTCTTCCACGGAACGGTTACGGTAGGGGGATTCCTTCCCTGGTTCGGTCAACGTACCTCGATTCCGGCTTAGTTCTTCCGGGCTTTGATCGTCTACATAGGCTTTGCCCTTTTTGATCAGCTCGACTGCCCACTCATAAAGTTGATCAAAATAATCCGAAGCATAATACTCCCGGTCTCCCCAATCGTATCCGAGCCAACGAATATCTTCTTTGATCGCTTCAACGTATTCGACATCTTCCTTGACCGGGTTGGTATCATCGAAACGTAAATTGCACTCTCCACCGAATTCTTCGGCAATGCCAAAATCAATGCAGATCGCTTTCGCATGCCCGATGTGCAAATAGCCATTTGGTTCAGGTGGGAAACGGGTGCGCACATAAGTATAGCGACCACTCCGTAAATCTTCCAGGATGGCTTCCCGGATAAAATCCTTTGCCTTGGTACTCTCTTCGCTCATATTTTGCTCCATTTCTGAAGTTCAGATGCCCTTATTATACATGTCTCTAGGGCGCTACTCCCAATGTAGATGGCGAAACACCCAAGCTCCAAAGAGCATGGGCAACCAAAAGGTAATGCCGCGGTAAACCAAAGTCAAGAGTACCGCTTGGCTCCAATCGACGCGCAAGGAGCTCAGTCCCAACGCCATAGCACCTTCCATAAATCCAACACCGGAAGGTGTGGGCGAAACGATCAGGAAAAGATAGCCGATGGAAAAGCCACCAAACAACGTGCCTGCTGAAAAAGGAACATTAAAGGCTAGGAATGTAGTCATCAAAATCGCAATCAGGGTGAGCTTGGTAAGTAAAGTAAGCGCTAAAGGTGTGAAGAGCAAATCCCATCGCCCAGGGAGGGTCTTCAGCCCTTCTCCAATTTCATCGGCAAAAGCCTGGGCACGTTCCTCACTCAGGTAATCACGGTGAATAAAAGGGCGCAGAAGCGCATTGATTCGCCGCGCCAGCCATCGGAGCAATTCTCCCATTTGCTTGGAGGAGCGATAGCCAAGGTAAAGCATCATCCCCAACCCCAGCGCAATACCGAAGAGGATCAATGCCGCTGTGATCTCGCTCCATTGCAAGTTCTGGCGGCGGATCAGCACAATGAACCCCAAGGCCAGGATCAGCATAAAAGCCGTGTAATCAAAGAGCAAGTAGAGTGTTGCGGCCAAGGTAATCTTAGCCGCCGGCTGATTGTTGCGGCGACCGTGAGCGATCCAAGTCGCTACCCAGCCGAGGCCGACGCTCGGCGCGACGATATTCACAAAATTTGCCGCCGAAGCTGCCAAGATCAGGCGCCAGGGGGAATCTTGCAATCCCAGCAAACGGTAAATACTCCAGAAGACCAGGCCTTCCAAACAAACAAAGACACCCTCCAACAAAATCCCCAGCAGAATGAACCAGATATTGCCATGGCGCAGGGTGGAAACTAAAGTACGGATCTCGGAAAAGCTCAAGATCACCAGAGCCGCGGCCAAAAAAAGAAGCAAGATAACAAGCAATTTACGCATTGAGATGGATTATACCCGTAGTTATAAACAAAAAACCGGGTTGCCTCCCGGCAGCCCGGCTCATCCTCACGTTGTGAAGGACCCTACTTAGAGGGGCACAACGTTAGCGGCTTGCAATCCTTTCGGCCCTTCTTCAATGGAAAATTCGACTTTCTGATTGGCCTCCAGCTTGCGATAGCCTTCCATTTGGATGGCGCTGAAGTGAACGAATACATCCTCACCGCCATCGTCACGGCCGATGAAGCCGTAGCCCTTGGTAGCGTTGAACCACTTAACGGTTCCGGTGTAACGTTTGGACATCTTGCCTTTCTCCTGCGGAAAAAAATTAACCCGGCCTGGAATTTACCGGGCACCTGACACAAGATTATCACGGTTGAAGAGGAATGTCAAGGACGAGCACACGAATGAACAATCATCCTATCTTGACACCCATTCATCCATCGCATATAATACGACCAATCGGTCATATGACCGCCTGGTCACATATGCCGAAAGACACCTTTTTCAACCTTCCCGAAGAAAAGCAAAACCTGATCTGCGAGGCGGCACTGGATGAATTCGCCGCCCACCCCTTCCGCCATGCCAGCGTCAACCGCATTGTGCGCCGCGCTGGCATCGCTAAAGGGAGTTTCTACCAGTACTTCGAGGACAAGACCGACCTCTTCCGCTACCTGCTACAGAAAGCCGGCGAGGTCAAAATGCGCTACCTGGCGCCGGTTCTGCAACATGCAGAACAGCACGATTTCTTCACCCTGCTTCACGACCTCTATCTAAGCGGCCTGCAAATGGCTATTGAGCATCCACGCTATGCCGCTCTGGGCAAGCGTTTGATCGAGGATCGCACGCTCTACGCCCAAATCTGGTCTGAAGGCGCGGCAACGGCGCAGGATTTCTTCCGCCCACTCATCGAAAAAGCCATCACCAGGGGAGAGATCCGCTCCGACCTCGATCCCACCCTTATCTCCTGGCTGGTGACCACGTTGAGCGGCCAACTCAGTGAGTATTACCTGGAGCACGTGGCACCGCAATACGATCAACGTATGATGGAAACTGTGGAGCAGTTCATTGCCTTTCTACGGCATGGGCTACAACCTCGTTTCTGACATTTTTCAAGGAGTCTCCTATGAGCATCATCGAAACCCACCATCTGACCAAGTACTACGGCAAATCGCGCGGCATCATCGATGTCTCGATTCAGGTCGAAGAAGGCGAAATCTTTGGCTTCATCGGCCCGAACGGCGCAGGGAAGTCCACCACCATCCGCCTGCTGCTCTCGCTCATCTTTCCTACCAGCGGGAGCGCCACCATTTTCGGCAAGGACGTGGTGCGCTACGGCCCGGAGATCCGCCGCCATATCGGTTATCTGCCCTCCGAAGTCTTCTACTACGAGGGGATGCGGGTGCGCGACCTGCTACGCTACTCCGCCAGTTTCTATGATGGTGACCACACGCAACGAATGCGCGAACTGGCCGAGTACATGGAACTGGAACTCGACCGCCGCATTGACGATCTCTCCTACGGCAACCGCAAGAAGGTGGGCATCGTGCAGGGGCTGCTCCACGCGCCAAAACTGATCTTCCTGGACGAGCCGACCGCCGGCCTCGATCCGCTCATGCAGCGCAAGTTCTTCGACCTGGTGCGCCGCGAAAACCAGGAGCGCGGCGTGACCGTCTTCTTCTCCTCCCACATCCTGAGCGAAGTGCAGCGCCTGTGCGACCGCGTCGCCATCATCCGCGAGGGGCGCATCGTGGAGATTTCGGATATCCAGACGTTGCAGAAGAACAACTACAAGCGCGTGCGCGTGGCCGCCGAGGGCGTGACCCCGGAGCACTTCCAACTGCCGGGCGTGACCAACCTGGAGCAGAGCAACAGTTCGCTGCGCTTCTTCTTCAAGGGTGATGTGAACACCCTCTTGCAGCGCATCGCCACGCTGAAGGTCCAGGATGTGACCATCGAGGAGCCCACCCTGGAAGAGATCTTTATGCACTACTACGAGTGAGCGAGGGCTGCCATGCGTCGCAACATCTTCCTCCACGAATTCCGCGCCCGGTTCTCTTCGGTGCTCATCTGGGCCCTTTCGACTGCGGCGATGATCCTGGTGTACCTGGTGATGTATCCGCTCTTTGCCGATCAGGCGGAAGTGATGAACCGCGCCTTTCAGCAGTTCCCGCCGGAGTTCCGCGCCGCCTTCGGCATCGGCGAGATGGATTTCTCCTCGGTAATGGGGTTCTTCAGTTTCGTCTACCTGTTCGTCCAGCTCCTGCTGGCGATCCAGGCCTCGAATTACGGTTTTGGCATGCTCTCGGTGGAAGAGCGCGAGTTGACCGCCGACTTCCTGATGAGCAAGCCGGTTTCGCGCTCGCAGATCTTCGTGAGCAAACTGATCGCCGCTCTCTGCGGGTTGGCCATCACCCAGGCGGTGGTCTGGGCGGCGTCCTTCGGCTTCGTCGAGGCCTTCCGCGAGGGCCGTCCCTACGACCCGGCACTGCTGGCGCGCCTGCTGTGGGGATTGGTGTCTTTCCAGCTCTTCTTCTTCTCCCTTGGCACCTTCATCTCGCTCCTCGTGCGCCGCCTTCGCAGCGTCACGCCCTATGGGCTGGGACTGGGCTTTGGCATGTACCTGCTGGGCGCCTTCAGCGACCTGCTTGGCGAGGCCAAACTCGAATACCTGACCGCCTTCAAGCACTTCAACCCCGAATACGCCGTGACCAACGGTCACTTCGACCCTGCGCTGGTGGGGTTGGACCTGGCCGTGACCGCCCTCGCGCTGGTGCTCGCCTACGTGCTCTACCTGCGGCGCAACATCCCCTCGGTCACGTAGCGCGGGGTGGGCCCATTCGGACAGGTAAAACATAAGGAGACAAAGCCATGAACATCTTCTGGCGTGAATTTCGAGCGCATCTCAAATCTCTGCTCATCTACAGCATCATCATCTTCCTCTTTACCATCACCGGCTTCACCAAGTTCAAAACCTATGCCGAAAACCCGGAGATGCTCGCCATCCTGGAGCAAATGCCCAAAGCCGTATTGGAAGCCTTGAACATGAACGTCTTCAACCTGACCACACTGAGCGGCTTCTACGGCATCATGCACATCTACTACGCCCTGATCTTGGGCATTGCCGCAGTGATGTGGGGCAGCGATGTGATTGCCAAAGAGGAGCGCGATAAGACGGTTGAGTTTTCGCTGGTGCTGCCCGTCACACGCAGCCGGGTGGTGACGGCCAAGCTCTTCGCCGTGATCGTCCACTCCATCCTCCTGCTCGGCGTGACCGTGCTTTCCTTCTTCGTAAGCAGTCGCTCCTACACCCCTGACGAGGGCTTCTGGGATTTCTTCTACCTTTCGATCGCCGGCCTGTTCCTGCTTCAGATGATCTTCATCGCCATCGGCCTCTTCCTGGGGTGCACCATGCAGCAGTACCGCCGCGCCAGCGCGATGGCGATCGCCATTTTGCTGGGCACCTACTTCTTATCGATCGTCGCTTCCCTGCATGAAAAGGTGGAGTTCCTCAAATACTTCTCGCCGTTCAAGTATGCCGATGCCGGCGTGATCTGGCGCGAAGGAAGAATCGAGCCGATCTACCTCTGGCTTTCGCTGCTCATCATGGCCATCTGCCTTGGGCTGGCCTACTGGCGCTATAACCGGCGTGATCTGTATATTTGACCGTGGACGGTGGACCGTTGACCGTGGATGGTGGCTGTTGACCGTGGATGGTGGACTGCCATCCATGTCAGTCCGCGTCCTATTCAATCGAACCCACATGGCAGAAACGGTTTTCGCAGGAGACTTGAGGTTAAATTTTTTCCCACCCGATCACCTTATGCTATACTTTAATCATGCCGCTCGATCTTTTCCTCCTACCGCTCTATCGCTCTCAAGGAGAAATTCAGGATTCCCTACCGGGCGCTGCTCTCTTTGAGCCGCCGCGCAAAGCGGCGCGCGGGCGGGAGGAAGATCGCCTACTCTGCTATCTGACCATGCTGGGGCATCTCGTGCCGGAAGCCGAGCTCCAACGCCTGCTTCAGGAGGTGCGGGATACCTATTATGCCACAAGCGGTAGCCTCACTTCTGCCTTACGGGCCGCCGCGCTGCGCTTGAACCAGCAACTCCTGGAACACAATTTTGCCCTGCGTGCACAAAAACGCTATAACCTCGGCCTGCTCGTGCTCTTTGCCGTTCGCCAAGAACAGGCCATTTTCCTTCAGGGTGGTCCCACCCATCTCTTTCTCTGGGATCAGGGGGAACTGCGCCATTTTTACGATCCCGATCTTTCCCAGGGACTGGGATACGCCCAAACGCCGTCTCTACGCTATGGACAAATCGCTCTTCAACCGGGTCAACGGCTTCTCTTCTGTGGCAAATTGCCCGCCGCCTGGGAGAACCTTTCCCTCCCTTCTGGCTCTCTAGCCGCGCTCTATCGCCACCTGATCAGCTTGGAACGCCAGGAAATCCACGCATTATTAATGGGGATCGAAGCCGGACGCGGCGCCGTAACGTGGCTGCCGCTCCCGCCGCTCTCTGCCACCACGGCTGCTGCGGCGGCGGTTCAGGAGGGACCTACGACGGAGTCCCCCGCCCCAAGCGCCGCCTCTACCGAAGCATCCCCTCGCGCCCATTACATCGGCGCGAAAGGCCCGATGACGATCGAGCCACCCAAACCACAGACCCAGGCCGAGGGGAAAGCCCCCCCGGCATCGGCAATGGCACGCGAAAGCGCACCCAGCGAGGAGATTTCCGAGTCGACTGTTCTACCTCAATCTACACCCGCCGAGGATCTTCCTGCTCCGACTCCTTCCTCTGAGTCCGCCCCCGTTGAGGCGATTTCTGCTCCGGCTGCTACGACCGTCCCGCCGGCACAAGCCCCCTCGGCCTATGCTTTGCCTCGGCCTGCACCGCAAGATTCGGGCACGGCCGCGTTGCCCAAGGTCCAAAACGAACCCGCCCGGCAGCCACCCTCCCCAGCCGACCTGCCTCGGAAACGCACCCGAGCTCAGGCCCGCCCTCGGCTTCCATCTCCCGAAACCTTAAAACCGTTTGCTCGTGAGCTCCTGCGCCTCTTGGATGGTTACCGCAATATGCGCCGCAGGGTGCTTGAGGGGGTGGGACGTTTCCTGCCGCGCCTCTTGCCTGCGGAAGATTCGCCTGCCCTGCCGCCCTCGACGCAATGGCTGCTCCTTCTGCTGGCGCTCGCCATTCCGTTGATGGTGGTCACGGCCGCCACGGTGACCTATTTCCGCTACGGGCGCAATGTGGAATACCAGACCTACCTGAGCCAAGCGCAACAGTTGCGCGCCCAGGCGTTGACCCTGCAGGATGCCACGGCACAGCGCGATACCTGGCAAGGAGTACTCTTTTACCTGGAAAAAGCCGAGGCCTATCGCCGTAGCGAGGAGACGCGTGCCTTGCGCTTGGAGGCGGAGCAGGCGCTGGATCAATTGTTCGGCATTCTGCGCCTGAACTTCCAACCAGCACTGAGCTCCCCCTTGCCCGCTCCGGTGACGCGCCTGGTCGCCGTGCAGGGAGATCTTTATTTGCTGGATGCTCAAAGCGGGCACGTGCTGCGCGCCACAAACGTCAACGGCCGTCTGCAGCTAGATGAGGCTTTTCAATGCGCTCCCGGCACCTACGGGGATTTAACGGTGGGCGCGCTGGTTGACCTTTTGTCGCTGCCCGATTTCAATTTTTACGACGCCAGCGTGTTGGCAGCGGATGCTTCCGGCAATTTGCTCTATTGTGCCCCCGATTCGCCGCCTGTTGCCATTGCCCTGCCGCGCCCGAACGCCAATTGGACGCGCTTAACGGCCTTTGCGTTGGACGGCGATATCCTCTACGTCCTGGATGCGGCCGCGCGGGCCGTTTGGGAATATAGCGGCTATCAGGGCAGTTTCGAGCGCCCGCCGCGCTTCATTTTCCAGCGCACCGTGCCACCCATCGAAAACGGCATCGATCTGGTGGCTCACCAGGATACCATCTACGTGCTCCATGCGACCGGGGCGCTAACCATCTGTAACAACAGTCGCTTGGAGAGCGTGCCCACCCGCTGTGCATCGCCGGCCGTGTTGCGCGATCCTTTCCCGGCGCATCAGGGTTTGAAAGAATTCCAGCAGGTGCATTTCACGCAGCTGGCGATCGGTAGCCCACCGGGAACGCCTTTGCTCTTCCTGGATGACGAACACCAAGCAATCTATCGCTTCTCCTCGCGTTCGCTGGAGCTCCAGGCCATTTGGAAAGCAGCCCCACGCACCCTACCGGATTTGCATTGGACGGCTTTCGCGTTGAGTGCAGAGAACGTGCTCTACCTGGCGCTGGAAAATCGCATTTACTTTGCGCCTTTGCCCTAGCAAGGCAAAAATAAGTTCACGGCAAAAGTCCTTTCACCACAAAGGGACATGCCATCAAAGCGTTCCTCAATCTCTGAGATCCAAATATCCCCAAGAAAATCGCACAACTTTACAATAAAACCTTCTGCTCTTGGTAACCTCTGCGGTCAAAAACAATTTTGGCCGTAGACCCGTTCACTTTTTTCCGTCTCATCCGCGTTCATCCGTGCCTATCGAATCGAGCTCATGTGGCAGAGATGGTCTGGTTGTTGCAGTAGGGTCAAAAATCGGTTTTGCAGGCGAAAAGGCGCTACCCTCTCAAACGTTGCACCTGCTCGATCACCTCTAAGAACACTTCAACCATGCGATCCAAATTGATCTCTTCCGAAACGATGCGAAAAGAAGCCGCCCCCTTCTCGCGCAAGCTTGCACCCTCGGAAAGCGCCAGGCGCAAGGTCTCTACCAGCGCAGCATAATCATCCGGGGGGATTTGCCAGCCGTTTTCCGGGCGCACCAAATCGTCTTGAGTACCATCTCCACGCGCCACGAGCACCGGTAGGCCGTAGCTCATCGCCTCCTGGATCGCCAGGCCGCCGGTGCCGGGCAAGACGAAGAGATCGGCCTGGGCAAAAAAAGGAACCAGGTCGGCGCCGTGTTTTTCGCCGATGAATTCCGTCTGCGGGTAATATTGGGCGGCCAGTTTCTCTAAACGGGCACGATCCGGGCCATCGCCGACGACGATCAACTGCGGCGGATTGGGCATTTCGGCACAGGCGCGGATCAGCCAGTCCACGCGTTTGCGCGGCTGCAGGCGACCGACAAAAAGCACCGTCCAGCGATCTTTGATCGCCGCTCGGGGCGGAGGCGGCACGGAGGGACGGGGCGCCACGGCATTCGGCGCAACGAAGATGCGCTCTCGCGGGATGCCACAGGCGGCATATTCTTCACGGCCGCGGCGACTATAGGTGATCAGCCCGTCAAATTGCCGAAGGAAGCGCAAACGCCCCTTTTGCCGCCACGTAGCCAAAGGTCCCGCGAGCGGCGGCGCACCCAACCCCCACCCCAGCACCGGACGCCGACGGGCCTTCATCCAGCGTATGGCTAGGTTCGTGCTCGGATAGCGCGGGTTGGCTTCTACGATCAGCACCTGAGGGTCCCAGCTTTCCAGCCATTCCAAAATGTTGCGCTGGTAGCACAGGTAAAAAATGCCGCGGAAAAGGTGCAAATTCTGCGCCGGGAAATAATGCCCGTGGGTCAGTTCCTGCGCCGGGTGAATGCCCTCCTGAGGGCGCGGCAGGCCGGCGAACAGGCTAAATTCACCTCCCAGGGCCTCTCCCAGCCGCTCGAAAAACCGACGACGATAGAGGGGATAGACGCGTTGCTGCAAACCGATGCGCATGGATCGGATTATAACCGGCTATCCCAAAGCGGTTCGGCGACGCCACGCATTTTGTTTTCGTAGCGCGCCATGACGAAGAGCGCATCCGAAAGACGGTTGAGATAGGGGATGACAAACGCACCGATCGCTTCCTGCCGGCTGAGGGCCACAACCTCGCGTTCGGCGCGGCGACAGATTGTGCGCGCCAGGTGCAACCAGGCCGCGCCGGGAGCACCGCCGGGCAAGATGAAATTTTCTAACGGGCCGACCACGGCATTGAGCTCATCGATCAGGGCTTCTAGGCGGCGGACATGGCGCTCTTCGATTTGTGGCAAGGCATAGCGTTGTTTATCCTCTTCCAGGAAGGCCAGATCGCTGCCCAGGTGGAAGAGCTCATTCTGGATAGAAGGCAATACCTGCTGCAAGCGTTCGCAGAGTCCCTGGGCCAGTGCCAGGCCAAGCACCGAGTTCAGCTCGTCTACCGTGCCATAAGCGGCCACGCGGAGCGAATCCTTCGGCACGCGCTGACCACCACCTAAAGCGGTGGTGCCACCATCCCCTTTACGGGTGTAAATTTTCGTCAGTCGAGGCATTAGAACCTCCAGGTGAAGATTGAGCAGACGAGCGACGACGCGATCGACGCAATTTTAGATCGGTGAAGACAAAGCCATCGCGGGTAAGCTGACGGCCAATACGAATCGGGATCGATCGCCGGAACATGGGGCCATCGAAGCAAAAGGTGTGGAACTCGCCGCGCTCTCCGCATGGGTCCACCTGCGGTGGCAGATCGCGCAGGAACTGCTCATCGAACGGCCGGGCGGCAAAGGAGGGGGAAATCTGCTGCGGGTCGACGGTGATGACCACGGCGCGCAGGCCAGCGGCGATCATCTCGTGGGCCAGGTGCTGCGTTTCCATCCCCCAGAGCGGAAAGAGAGGTTGAATGCCGCTCCCTTCCAGCAAGCGCTCGCGATAGGCGCGCACATCTTCGAGGAAAAGGTCGCCAAAAGCGAGGTGGGTGATACCCTCTGCCCTGGCCTGTTCAAGGGCGGCGCGCATGCGCTGCTCGTAGATTTCGTTGGAGCACGGGAACGGCAAGTCTACCCGCCGGAGAGGCAGGCCGGCGGCCTCTGCCTGTGCCTGTACCAATTCGGCGCGCACTGCGTGCATGGCGACGCGATCGTTCGCCGCGTTGAAGGTGGTGAGCAGGCCGCAGATTTCAAAATCCGTCATCTGCTGCAGGCGGTAAAGCGTCCACGCGCTATCTTTGCCGGAACTCCAGGAAAGGAGCACGCGCCCGCGAATCATCGGAGACACTCCAAAATCTGTTCATGCAGCCACCGAGCGGCCAGCATCATCGAAGGGCCATCGTGGATGATGTTATGCCCCGGCGAAATATCCGCCTGAATGACCGGGATGTGCCAGCCGCGCTCGCCGCAGAGATCAACCGCCTGGACGGGAAACTCCGGCTCGGAATAGACCAGGAAGATCTCCGGCTGACGACGCTGTGCTTCGTCCAGATCGAGGCTCAAGTAGCCTTTGCGCACTGCGCCGAAAACGTTCTCACCGCCGGCTACTCGGATTAGATCGTCGATAAAAGTCAGCCCGCCGGCCATGCGCACGTGCCGGCCGAACCAGATTTCGGCATAGAGGCGCGGCCGGGGATCGGGGGCTTGGGCCTCCAGCTCCAGGAAGGATCGTTGCCACTTTTGGATTAGGGTACGAGCCGCTGGCAGATCATCCACCAGAGCGCCAAGCAACAGGATGTTCTCAAATATGCCGTGCAAGCTGTTCGGCAGCGGGAAAACGTAGACCGGCAAGCCGGCACGGTGCAATTTGCGCGCCAACCCGCGCTGAACGCCGGTCGTGATGAGGATCAGATCGGGGTTGACGGCGCGCAGCTTCTCCTCGTTGACGCTCAGGTAATCCCCGACGATCGGCACGTGCAGATCGGGAGTGAAATTCGGGCACCAGCTGGAAATACCGGCAATTGCCGCAGCGTAGCCCATGTGGACCAAGGCCTCGGTCAGACCGGAGGCCAGGGAAACCACGCGCTGTGGCTTCTGCGGCACCTCAACAAAATCGCCTAAAGGATCGCAATACACCTTCATAGTCGTTTACAGTCACAACCTCTTACAATTCACGGTCCACCGTCTACGGTCCACGGCCTTCACGCATAAACTCCACCACCCCGGCCAGAGAATCAAACTCGTGCGTTCCCTGCGCGGTGAGCACTCGCCAGCGTGGCCCCGGCAGAACCTGAACGGCCGGCAGTGAAAAGGAAACACCGTTATACACCTGATAGCCCAGGCGTTCTAGGGCACGCCAGGTCCAGGCCATTGCCACTCCTTCCCCTTCGTGGGTGAGGTGCACCGTGCCGAGGGTCGGTGTGTGCAGGCGGAAAGTGCCGATGGTGGCATCGAATTCAACGCCTTCGTGGCGGAAGGCGCGTTCCAGCGCCCCGTTGAGCGCTAGTTCCTCCGGTATGCCGACCTCTATCGTGCCCTCTGCGGAGAGCACCCATAATCGATCGGCCAGGCGCAGCGCCAGATCGAGATCGTGGATCGAGAGAAGGACGGCGCAGCCGGTTTGACGCGCCAGACGGCGGAGCAGGTGCAGGGTCTCGATGCGGCGCGGCAGGTCGAGGAAAGCGGTCGGCTCGTCTAGGAGCAGGACCTGGGGCTCCTGCGCCAGGGCTCGGGCAATCAGCACCCGTTGACGTTCGCCATCGCTCAGCTCATGGAAGAAGCGATCGGCCAAGGAAAAGCTATCGGTATACTCCAGAGCACGACGAATCGCAGTGTGATCGTAAGCCCGCAATAGCCCAAACCAGTTCGTATACGGATGACGCCCGAGCGAGACAAGCGTATAGACTGAAAGATGGCCGACTTCCAGGCGCGTGGTAAGCACAACGGCCAGATGACGCGCCAGCTCAGCAGCCGGCATGGTATAGATATCTTGCCCGTTTAGGAACACCTTGCCACCGAGCGCCGGCTGCATACCAACCAGGGTGCGCAGCAGGGTGGACTTACCCACCCCGTTCGGGCCAAGCAAACAGACCATTTCGCCGGCACGAAGCTCAAGGTCCAGATTGGCGGCGAGCGGCTTGCGCGGGTAACCGATGGTCAGGGAGCGGGTGGTCAACATCTCAGGAAGCGAAGGTCTGGCGCAGTTCTCGCTGGCGCAGAATGATCCACAGGATGACCGGCACACCGAAGAGCGACATGACGACGTTCAGCGGCAAGACCCGTTGACTGCCGGGCATTTGGGCGATGAGATCGGCAAACAGGGCAAAGGTGGAGCCCATCAGCATGACGGCGGGCATGAGCGCGCGATGATCGGCGGTGTGGAACAAGGCGCGCGTGACGTGTGGCACCGCTACGCCAACAAACCAGATCGGGCCACAAAAGGCCGTGGAAGCTCCGGCCAGCAAGGAAGCACTGAGGATGATCCAGAAGCGGGCGCGACGTACGTTCAGACCTAGGGAACGGGCATATTCATCTCCCAAGAGCAGGGCATTCAGCGGTTTGACCATCGCCAGGGAGAGGAGCAATCCCAGCCCGATCGCCGAGGCGAAAACGGGCATGTGCGTCCAGGTCACACCGCCGAAGCTGCCGGCTGTCCACAGGCTCATGGCTTGCACGCGCTCCGGTTGGCTGAAATAGATCAGGAGGCTGACGATGGCGTTTGCCAGGTAGCCAAACATCAGCCCGCTGATGAGCAGGATGAGGGTGTTTTGCACGCGCCGCGAGAGCAGCAGGACGGCGGCCAATACCAAGCTTGCTCCCAGGCTGGCAGCCGCGGCCAGGGTGAAGCTGCCGAGCAGGCTCAGGCCAGCGATGAAGGTCAGCCCGCCATGCGCGCCACTCCCCAAAATCACCAGCGCCACGCCGACGCTGGCCCCAGAGCTCACGCCCAGGACGAAGGGATCGGCCAACGGGTTGCGGAAGAGGGTTTGCATTTGCAGGCCGGCCGCGGAAAGCGCCGCGCCGACGAGGAGCGCGGTTAGTGCTTTGGGCAGGCGGAATTGAAAAAGGATATTCGCCCAGGAAGCTTTCTGTGGCGTGCCGCCGAGCAGGATATGCATCACTTGCTCAAAGGGAATTGCTACCGAGCCAAAAGCCAGGCCGGCGGTAAAAGCGCCAAGGAGCAGGATCAGGAGCAGAAGATAGAGCCAGAGACGCATCGGAAGAGTGTGCCGGGGCCTTCCCAGAACGGAAAGCACCCCGGCCTGGGAGGTTATTTTACAGGACGGTAGTAAATGAGGGTGTGATCGGGCAAGAGGTTCGGGTGAAAGATTTTGATCAGATCGGCCAGGACAAGCTCCGGGTGTGCCACTGCCGTTTCGTAATAGTCGTTACCGCCCTGGGGGGTGACTTTGGCATCGTTGTTCCAGACGTTGCCCTTCTGGAAGGCGGCGAATTCGGCAAAGCGCGGATCGACGGCTTTGAGATCTTCCAGCGTGGAGAAAAAGCCGATATTCAGCCAGAAATCGGCATCCTTTGCCCGTTCAAAGACGGCCTCGAAGGAGAGAGAAAGGCTAGCGGTGGAGGTATCATCGGCCCACAGGTAGTTTGCACCGGCATCTTTGAAGAAGGTGGCTACGTAGCTACGGCCGCCGGGCATGTACCAGGTGCCCTGATAGGGCGTATTGGCGAAGACACTCGGTTTTTCGGGAAGATCGGCGGTCAAGCGGCTGAGTTCGGTGTATTTGCGCTGGGTTTCGGCGAAAAGCGCTCCGGCTGCGGCTTCCTTGTTGAAGAAGAGGGCAATGTATTTGCCCCATTCGGCGCGTCCGAGCGGTGACGTATCCATCCATTCGGCATTGATTGCCACCTTCAAGCCGGCTTTGAGCAGAACGGGATGGGCGTCATAGTCCGGCGCGCCGGAGCCATAGACCATGATCAGATCGGGTTGCAACTCCAGCGCCTTTTCGACGTTGATCCCCGCACCGTAACCGAGGGTAGCCAGCTTGCCCTCTTCGGCCATTTTGAGCACCTTGGGATTGCTCACGTAGGTGGTATCATCCACGCCAACCAGACGATCCAGCACACCCAGCTCATCCAGGAAGGGCAAGTAGGTGGTCGAAAGGGTGACGATGGTGCGCACCGGGACCTCGATGATCTCTTCCGGTTGGAAGCCTTGCGGTGCAGGAGTGCCGCATTGAACCAACGCATAGCGGATCGGCTCGGTGGCGCCCGGCCAGGGGGTAGCGATCGTCACCACTTTGTAGTGCCCGTGATATTCCACGCTCAGGTTTTGGGCGTAGGTAATGGTAACTTTTTCGGGAAAGTAATCCACCGCAGGATCGTATTGTCCCTCTGGGACGCAGCCATCCGTCAGGTTATGCTGCGGAGTGAACGGCGTGGCCGTGGCAGTCGGCAACAGGGTGGCCGTAGCGACGGGTACAGGCGTCGCTGTAGGGGGAAGCGGCGTGGCACGGCCACATGCAGCCAAGAACAATGCAAGGGCGAAGAGCAAAGTCGATGTTTTGCGAAGCATAGACTCCTCCAAGTCTGGTGAATTGGCGAACGCAAAAACCCCTGTCGCAGAGACAGGGGGAGGAGAGCCAGTCCAGCAATGGCGTTCTCCACCTCCTTTCCGCGAGAGTGTGGGAACACGCATCAAGGCGGGCGACCTGGCTTGGTCAGTGCCTATGCCTGACCTTACAGTTGCGGGACAGCGCCGGACTCTCACCGGCTTCGCCTTTCAGCCCTCCCATCCGGGGGTTGGGGCACCTTGACGCGAATCAATTGTTGAAGAATTATACTACAATCTTGTTCGTCCTCCGCTAAGACTCTCAAGTTCCAATCGTTACGCGGAAGACCTAAACAAGCGTGCTTGATGAGGTTGGATCAGGTCCTTCTAGGCAAGGAGCACGTGAGGAAATTAATGAGCATATAATGGCGACAAATTTGAATTTATTTTTTCCGAAGAGGGTAAAAAGCCCATTGAAAATAGAGTATATTTTCCAAAGCTCTGTTAGTATCCACAGGTTGACAAGGGGGGGATTTTGTTATAAAAATAACATGCCCTTTCGTGAGCGCACACTTGCGGGAGGGCATATCTTATCTCCAGTGGAGGGAAAATGGAACGCCTCAAACTCGGCGAACATTACATTTGTGATTTCTCCCACTGTGACCGCGAGCTGCTCCTCGATAGTGAGCGCTGTCATGCGCTGTTTTCACAGGCGGTGCGCGAAAGCGGTCTCACTGTTGTGGATGAAGGACTGTACAAGTTCAGTCCGCATGGGTTTACCTCGTTCTTACTTCTAGCCGAATCCCATGCCAGTTTACATGCCTGGCCGGAATACGGCTACTGTGCGATCGACCTCTTTACCTGTAACTTGAGTTTGGACATTATGCCGCTCATCGAGGAACTGCGACACCTGCTCGGGGCTGAGACGGTTGAAATCCGAAAGGTAGAGCGTGAGGCGAATGTGGATCGGGTCACAATGCCGGAGCCATACCTTGCAACCGGGTGGGCGGCATGAACATCTGGTTCACCGAAACTCTCTATGGATTTCTGCGCACCGGGTTACGCGTGAAGCGTGTTCTGGCCGAGGAACAGACGCCTTATCAGCACATTGCCATTCTGGAAACCGAGTTCTTCGGGCGCGTCTTGACCTTAGATAACGTCATCCAGCTCACCGAACGGGATAACATGGGGTATCACGAAATGATCACCCATATCCCGATGCTGGCAGTGGATTCACCACGGCAGGTGCTGATCGTGGGTGGTGGAGATGGCGGGACCTTGCAACAGGTGCTGCGCTACCCCTCGGTGGAAGAAGTGGTGGTATGTGAGTTGGATCAACGCGTGGTCGATCTCTCGCGCCAGTATTTCCCTTTCTTTGGCGATCCCTGGAGCGATCCGCGGGTGAAATTGGTCATTCGCGATGCATTTGAATACATGCAGGAGAATCCCGGCCAGTTTGATGTGATCCTTTCCGATACCACTGACCCGATCGGTATGGCCGAACGGCTCTTTTCGGATGAATTCTATCGCCTGATGGTGGCGGCACTGACTCCCGCTGGGGCTGCGGCTACTCAATGTGAGCAGATGTTCTTCGATATGGCGCTGATCAAGCGCATCTACGATACGGCAAAACAGCTGGTCAAGCATCCTGCCTACTATTACGCTCACATTCCCACCTATCCGGGTGGTGTGCTCGGTTTCATGTACGTTTCGAATGTCCCTTGGACGAACGGGCTCGAAAAGCCTTATCCACCGGGCGAGAATCGCTATTTCAACCCGCAGATTCATCGTGCTGCTTTTGCCTTGCCTGAATTCTTCCGCCGCACCCTGGAAGAGGGATAGCCTTAAAGGCGAGTCTTTCCTGCGGTTGATTTTTGCACCTCCTGTGCTACAATAGGCGCAGGAGGTGTTTTATGTATTCCCGGATTCTGGTAGCAGTCGATGGTTCTACTCATAGTTTGAAGGCGGCACGCGTCGCCGCCGAGTTGGCGCGCCAACTCAACGCCACAGAGTTGCGCGTGGTGGTCGCTTTTGACCCCTTGCCTTCCTACCTTGGCGAGCCCAACCTGCAAGCGGCGATCAGCGCCCGCTTGGACGAAGCCCAGCAAGTCATGGAAAAGACATTGCAGGCGATTGGCCCCATGCCAGAAGGTGTTTTGCGCACTGAAATCCTGGAAGGTCCGGCAGCAGAGGCCATTCTCCAGGTGGCCGAAACACACCAGAGCGAGCTGATCGTCATGGGTTCGCGTGGGTTGGGACGGTTCACCGGGCTTCTTTTGGGCAGCCAAAGCCAAAAAGTGGTGCAGCATGCTTCCTGCCCAGTATTGATCGTGCGCTGATCGTTTTCTGAATGCGCTTCACAATCTAAAGTTTCACGAGGAAAATATGCTACGAGTCGGATATATCGGCCTGGGCCTCATGGGAAAGGCCATTGCTACGAATATTTTAAGAGCCGGCTTTCCGCTCGTCGTACACAACCGCTCACGCGCGGCTGTTGATGAGCTGGTAGCCCAGGGAGCTAAAGCCGCTTTCTCCCCTGCCGAGGTGGCCGCACAGGTGGATGTAGTGTTCACCAATTTACCGGATTCGCCCGATGTAGAACAGGTCGCCTTGGGCGAGAAGGGAATTATTGAAGCTGCACATCCGGGGTTGATCTTTGTGGATAATTCAACCATCAAACCGGCCACGGCCCGCCACATTGCGCGCGTGCTGGGAGAAAAAGGGGTGCTTTGCCTGGATGCACCGGTTTCCGGTGGGGATATTGGCGCCCGCAACGCCACGCTGACGATCATGGTCGGTGGCCCGGCGGAAGCCTTGGAAAAAGTGATGCCGGTCTTTCTGGCAATGGGCAAGACTGTGACCCATGTCGGTGAAAGTGGCGCCGGGCAGGTGGCCAAAGCAGCCAATCAGATCATGGTGGCGGCTCAGATGGTGGCAATGGGGGAGTTACTTATCTTTGCCCAAAAAGCCGGCGTCGATCCGCGCAAGGTGGTCGAGGCGATCAAAGGCGGTGCAGCACAATGCTGGACGCTGGACGTCAAACCGCCGCGATTGTTCGCCGGCAATCGTCAGCCGGGGTTCAAAGCATACATGATGGAAAAGGACCTGGGAATTGTCCTAGAGACGGCGCGCGAATACGGCATTCCCCTGCCTTCAGCGGCATTGGATGCCCAACTCTTTCGCGCCATGCTGGAAATGGGATTGGGCGAGCTGGATAATTCGGCTGTGATCGCCGTGCTGGAGCAACTGGCCGGGGTGAGGTTGGTAGAAGATGAAGGTACAAATTAAGCATCTCATCTCCATACCCACTTTGCAGGAATACGGCCTGTTGATCGCAGGGTCTATCTTGCAAGCCATCGGGTTGCGCCTTTTCTTCGTACCGGCCAACCTGGCCAGCGGCGGAGTGAGCGGCATTTCTCAGCTCATCAACCATTTCACCGGCTGGCCTATTGGCTTAATGATACTGATCGGCAATATCCCTTTGTTCCTGCTGGGCTGGCGCTTTTTGGGCGGGTGGCGCTTTGCCGTACGCACGGGATTGGTGATCCTGATCTATTCGCTGAGCGCTGATTTTCTCCCGCTCTTGCCGTTTTTCCCAACACAAGGCCTGACGGATGATATTGTGCTGAATTCGCTCTACGGAGCCGTCGTGGCGGGGATCGGCTACGGCCTGATCTACCGCGCCCGTGCCACCAGCGGCGGCAGTGACATCCTGGCGCGCATTTTGCAACATCGCTTTAGCATCCCGATGACCCAAAGCTACCTGATGGTAGATTCTGCCGTGATTTTGGGCGCCGGCCTGGTCTTTGGATGGAAAGAAGCACTCTACGCCCTGATCGCCCTATATGTGAGTGGCCTGGTAGTAGATACGATCCTGGAAGGTGCCACCACAGCGCGTACGGCTTTCATCATCACCACGCGGGCTCAAGAGATCTCTCAACGCATTTTGCGAGAAATGGAGCGGGGGGTCACCGTCTTATCCGGCATGGGTGCTTATACCGGTGAGAGGCGCGATGTACTGTATTGTGTGATTAGCCGTTCGGAGGTGGCCACTTTAAAAGCCATCGTGCGCGAGACCGATTCGCGAGCTTTTCTTGTGATCGGTCAGGCGCACGAGGTGTTAGGGGAGGGATTTCACGCTCTGCAATGAACAGCTTGAGCAAGGGCTTCGGCTAACCCCTACGGCTCAAGGAGTCAACCGCAAGATCGCTTCTGCGTTTTGCTGAATATCCGCCTCGTTCCACCACATGGGGTAGTATTGAATCTGCCGCCATAGATCGATCATATCCGCATAGTGCGGATGATAAGCATGACCCGATTGACCGGTGGTGTGAACGGTGAGCGAGTTATTCAGGTCACTTAGGTCAACGATCATACGCATAGAAGGTAACCAGACGACTTCATAGCCGGAAGCGGCATCCCAGCCGGTGTTGTTGATGATGGCGGAACCGCCGGCGGCGGGGAATGGACCGCGATTGAAAAGCCCATCGATCAGGGAAATGCCGGTTTTCCCCAAGCTACCATTCTGAAAGGTAACCGTGTGCAGGTCCCCCCAACGCCAGCCTGCAGGGTCTTTGCCTAGGCGCTTTTCGATCTCGGTCACGGATTTTTGGAAGGCACGCACGAAAATCTCATCCCGGTTTTCGATCCTATCCGGGGTGTTTTTGTCATCCCACCACGAGCTTTGGGGATTTTGAACCAGATGGCGCATCACTTCAAACCATTGATCGCCACCTTCCGGCCAGTATGGCTTGGGGAGATCGTCCGTAAAGGTTTCGCGCAACAAATGGCTCCAGAAAACCTCGTAGAGCGCAGCGGCGGCGGAATCCATATTCGTCTGGTAATCCCAGCCCTTGAGCACATCACGTACCTGTTCAAGATGTGCATCGCTTAAGGAAATTTGCATCAGGATCGGGATGACGATCTCCGCACCGGCATCGTAGCCATCGCCTTGCATCTTCTGAATATAGGCAAGATCGATCTTGCCCGGTGCCTGTTCGATCAGGTCGACGATCCGCTTGGCGCGATAGCCGTAATCCCAATCAGCCGTGATCAGATAGGGGTAATCCCACGGATTGACCTGGTTGTTTGCCGTGGCAATATAACCAGAGGCCGGATTGAGTGAATAGGGTAGTTCTTCAAACGGGATATATCCCTGCCATTCGTATTCATCGGTCCAGCCAGGGACAGGATAGCGGCCATCCCCGTTCTTGCGGATCGGAACCAGGCCCGGCATTTGATATCCGATGTTACCATCCACATCGGCATAGACCAGGTTTTGGGCCGGCACGGCAAACAGGCGCGCCGCCTGCCGAAATTCTTCCCAATTCTGTGCCCGATTGAATCCCCAAACGGCCTCAAAGACCTGCAGAGGCTCAAGCGCCGTCCAACGCAGGGCGATGACGTAATGGGAAGGCAATTCAATTCCGGCGCGTTCGCGGAAGGGTTTGGCATCCTTATCTTTCGGATCCACTTTATCCTTGAGAGGCCCATAGGTATCCGAGATCACCGGTCCATGGCGCGTAAGGCGTACAGTGATTTCCACCGGTTCGCCACCGGCGACCTGAATCACTTCTTTACGCGTCTCAAAATCCACCCATTGACCATTGACCTCGTATTGATTGGAATTCTCCGGGTTGACCTTCTCGATGTACAGGTCCATCACATCCGGCCCGACGTTGGTAAATCCCCAGGCAATGCGTTCGTTATGACCAATGATGATGCCCGGAACACCAGCAAAGGAAAACCCTGCCAGCTCCAAAGGGCAGGTCTCGGTTTTCGGGCGACAATGCAGACCGATTTGGTACCAGATCGAAGGCATTTGGGCAGCCAGGTGGGGATCGTTCGCCAGGATCGGCTTCCCGGTAACTGTGCGCGAACCGGCCACCACCCAGGAATTCGAGCCCAAACTGCGGCTACCGCTTCCGAGCAATGCATCCAGGGCGCCGAAACGCTCCGCTACCTGCTCGAACAATCCGCCGAGAGGCGGGACCGGCATAGCATGGAATAAGGCGTCTGGCCGGGAAACGCCTTCCCCAATTTTAGGTACAATGACCGGATGATCCTTCGGATAGGGCGGGAGGATTTCGTCGATCTGCTCAGCACTTAAGGTTTTGGCGAACACGGCACGCTGAATTTCGCTTCCCATATTGCCGCGCAGATCCCAGGCCATCACCTTGGCCCAGGTTAGGGTGTGAATCGGTTGCCAAGGCTCAATCACGTAATCCTTGTTCAGCAGCTTGAGCACCGCATATTCCAAACTGAGGGCATCTTCACTGTGAGATGCTAGATATGCATTGACGCCATCTGTATAGGCCTGAAGGAGCGCTCGTGATTCCTCGCTGAGCATCCCGTATTCCTGCTCCGCCAGTTGCCGCCAGCCCAGGGTACGCAGGAAGGCATCGGTTTCTACCTGGCTCTCGCCAAACATCTCCGAAAGCCGCGCCGAGCCGATATGCCGCCAAAAGTCCATTTGCCAGAATCGATCTTGGGCATGGACATATCCCTGGGTAAAGAACAGATCGTGTAACGTGGAAGCATAGATGTGAGGAATACCCATGCGATCGCGGTAGACTTCGACCGGCTGCTCCAGACCCGGTACCTGGATTTGCCCTTCAACCTGCGGGAAGGAGCGCGGCGCTACCACCCGCGGCAAGTACACGCGGAAGTAATAGAAACCGCCCCCGGCCGAAAGGAGCACCACGATCACGATTACGCTCAAGAGGATGAGCAAGGCACGCTTGAACTTTGACATAGGGCCTCCAGGAATTGAGAGTAAATCTTCGGCTACTGTAGTGTAGCCACGATTGAAAGAAGGGCAATAACAACCCTTGGCGAACCACTAAGCCCATTTCTTGGATCAAAAGAGAGTACTGGAAGAGCGATGACAGAACGATGACGAGTGCTTTTTATGTTCGTCCGTCTCCCTTATCAAACCGTTTGTCCCGAAAAACACTTCTGCTTTCATCACTTTACTTTGCAAACGCAAGCGTTTGCGCTACACTATCACCTTCTCAACCGTGGGAACCAGTACCAGAGCACATCGGCAGCCGGTTTCCCGTGCACCGAAGCCGAAGGATCTTGCAAAATAGCCGGTGGGTAATAACCGCGGCTGACGAACCCATTAATCCAGGGACGAGTATTCACCGCATTCAGAAAAGCCTCGTAAATATAGGCCTGCTGGGCCAGGTCCAAAGCAAAAGAGGGTCTGAGATTCGGCGGGCTGAAGGCCTCCCATGGCAAACAGCGACCGGCCTCCCGCAGACACCCTGTTGCCGTGCCCCGAACCGAGGGATAGGCCAGAGCCAGGATCACCGGTTTCCCGACCCGCTGTGCAAAAGGTACCAACGTTTCTGCCACCCAGCGTTCCGCCGATTGGAGCAAGACTTCTTTTGAAGGAGATTGCTGATCGCTCAGCGGAACTGAAACCAAGAGATAGATTCCGTCTACTGTATCCAGAAAAGCCGGGGTCGGCAGATCTGCAGTGGCCGGCATAGCCCAGAGAATACGTCCCTGATAGCGTGAGCGCACGTCCTTGAGGATCATCCGCCAGAGCTCGTCAGCATTCATCGGTGCTCCGGATGGCGAACCATCCGCCAAGCGTCCCTCGCCGATGCTCGGTGTCGTCCACTCTCCTCCCAGGATCAACGCATCGGCGGCGCTTTGCTGCGCCAATCCGGCATAGTGGAGGGCGAAGGCGCGGTAGGACTCAAACCAGACCTGCCACCACTCAGGCGTGCGCGGCGCCGCAGCCCAGTAATCGTCAGAGAATTGCTCAAGGCGCGGTGTAGGAAAGATAGCGGCACGCAACCCCAATGCCTGTGCCTGCTTGACCAGGGTAAACATTTCGGCGTTCAGAGGTGTATGACCAGGGGTGTAGTACAAATAGGGTTGAGTGGTGGGCACTTCCCAGCCAGGAGTGTAGATCACCCAATTGGCCTGAATCGCCTGAAGGTTGCGCAAGGCCAGCGCAGTATAATCAAGCCAGGTAAGGTCCACCTGCGGCTGGAATTCGATCCCGGCCATAAAGTCTGCCCCATGCGGCTGCACCTCGCTGGCGACCACCGTGGATTGAGGATTAGAAAGCCAGATCCAGCGCTGGACGGTATCTTGCAGGTCTTGTGGGACCAGGGTTACAGTGGCAAAACGCCCGGTGGCAGAACCTGCTGTTGCGGCATCATCGGCAATGCCGCATTGAGCATTGCGGCAATAGCGATAGCGAAACTGGCGCACTGCCTGGAAGGGACCGTAAAGGCGATAGATCCATTTCCTTTCGCTAATCCGCCACATGGGCAACGGTTCACTCCAACCGGCCGCGTTTAGCTGAAGGTAAATGGTATCTTCCAAAGGGGTATCAGGCGGTACGGTGACCTCGAAGAGAATGGCTCCACCGGTGCCGCTTTGCCAGCTCGACACCCGATCCTCGAAAATACCACCTCCCTCCGGGACGAAACGTTCTCGCAGGAAAAAGCCTTTTCCGTTCGGATTTTGCTCGGCGTTCCAAAAGCCATCCCCCAAAGTGTACTTGTATTGCAAGTAGACACCGGCCGGAAGCTGGAGCGCCAGCGCATAGCGACCATCGGGGAGGGCGCGTAAGGTGGGCATTCGATCGGCCAGGACGCTCACTCCTCCTTGTTGTTCGCTGAATGTGTTGCCGAATTGCAATAAATTGCCCGCCAGCCGCAAGGGCGCGCCAGCCTGAGTATCCGGCGGTACACTGACGACGAACGTGACGGTAACCAACGGACGCTTGGTCAGAGAGAGCTCAATCGGGGTCACCATTCCTTCCTGGATCACCGCACCCTGCTGAAAAGGCGGATAGCTCCCATCTAGAGCATAGAGGAGTAGATTGTGCGTCCCCACCGGAACGTTCGACAGGAAAAAGCGCCCCAGAGCATCTGTCAACACCTGATAACCGCCGATCGAAACCAACAGGTCCGGCACCGGCTGCCCGCTGCCCGCATCACGGATCGTGCCCTGGACCATGCCCGTTTTCCCCTGAAACGGCTGATCCGGCCAGGCGGCCACGATATCCTTTACCACCATCTCGCTACCGACATAGACTCGGCGCGCCTGAATCGGCGTATTTTCGGCGCCCATTTCGGCCAAGGTTTGGCCGGCAAAGTTCCGCAGATACCGGTAACGCACTACACTGCCGGCGGTCAACGGTAGGATCGCCTGGTAGGTTTGCGCGCCGATCGCCTGCATAGGATAATTGACCGTGCTCAGGGTGGGATGGGTCACTTCATCCTGAAGACTGAGGATAAGTGTTTCACCGTTTTGCAACGGGGATGGGAGAGTCACCTGGAAAGTGACCGAGGCTTTTGGGTAAGGAGTGGCCGTCGAATCCGTCGTTCCCGGAGCAAGGGTTGGGGCTTGGGGGAAAGGAAAAGGGATCTCCAATAAGGAGAGTGTACACCCCAGGCTGCTCAACAAAGCCAAAAGCAGAAATAGGATAAATCCCCGAAATTTACGCATTCTCTTCTCCTCGCTTCCTTCAATCCCCGCGTCCGCGCCGAGCGATGAAGCTCAACCCGATGCTGATCAGGTATAGGAGGGACATCGGCAACATGACCAGGAACATATTCACGGGGTCAACGGTGGGGGTGATAGCGGCCGCGAGGATGGCAGTGATCAAGATCGCCACACGCCAGCCCCGAAGCAAGGGTTGAGGCTTCACCCAGCCGATCGCGCTCAGGATGTAAATCACAAAAGGAAACTCAAAAGCGATCCCGATCCAGAACATCAGGCCGGTGACGAAGGTGAAATAAGAATTCGGGCGCAACTCCGCTTGAATGCCCATGAAATTCAAGAGGATGGGCAGCGCAGCCGGCAACATCAGGTAATAAGCGAAGGCCATGCCTCCAAGGAAAAAGAGGAAGACCAACGGAATGGCCAGCAGGCTGAATTTGCGCGTGGATGGCTTTAATCCGGGGGCCGCGAAGAGCCAGAACTCAAAGCTGACATAAGGGAGCGCCAAAGCGAAGCCGGCGATCAGCGCCACGCGCATAAAGACTCCGATCGATTCGGTCACCTCAATGGCCTTCAGCGCAGAAAGCCCGCCGACGGGACGCGCCAGGAACTCGATCAATCGCTGGGTGAACAAAAAGGACAGCGCAATCCCGAATCCGATAGCGATCACGGCCCGCAAAAGGTGGGAGCGAAACACATCCAAATGCTCCATCAGCTCCTGACGGGCTGCATCTTCGGCCAGATTCTGAAAAATTTCTCCCAATGAGCGTTCTTCAGGTTCCTGAGAGAGAAAAATCCGCACCTTCTGTATAAGGCGCCAGGGCAACATTAGCAACTGCCATAACAACCGAAAAGGAGCGAAAAGAAAACGTAGCAAGACGCGGAGAAACGACATAGGAGGGGATTATTCGTTCGAGGTCTTCTCTGGGGTCGCAGGAGATACTTCCCTGCTTTTGGTAGACGGCTGGGAAGTAGCGGAAGCAGGCGGTCGAGTTAAATCATCAAAGGAAATCGAACGCGGTGGGAGAAGCCGCTGCTCCTGCGAAGCTGGATCGTTTTCCCATATCTCCCGCTCAGCATCGCGCATCAGGCGGGTAGGAAGGGTGACAATTTCATGTCCAACGGTCCGCATCGAGCGCCAGGTGCTCGATTTGACGAAGCGATTCATCCAGCGCCCCAGGTCACGGGCGAATTTCTGCATCTCCTTCGGCCCGAAGATAATGAGCATTAGCAGGAGAATAAAAATAATTTCCGATGGACCGATTCCGAACATTGCTTATTCCTCCGGTGAAGAAAGGGCCGTTGATACAAGTGCCTGTTGCACTTCATTCAAGTGTTCCACCACAGAACCCAACACACCGTTCACAAACCGCGAGGAGCTCTCCGAGCCGTAATACTTGGCCAGCTCTACGGCTTCGTTGATCGCCACCTTGACCGGGGTCTTATAGATGGCAAATTCCCAGCAGGCCATACGCAGAATGTTGCGATCGATGGCGGCAATTTCATCCATCGGCCACTCAGGAGCGAACTGAGCCAGGACGCGATCCAGGTCCTTAGCAATCGGGACGACGCCAAAAACAATTTGCCGGGCGAATTCGGCCAAATCAGGGGGCAAAGGGGTTTCCTCCAGGCGGTGTTGCAGCGCTTCCGCCGGGGAATGATGGCTTAAGTCAACTTCGTAGAGCACCTGAAGGGCGAGACTTCTTGCCCGCGTGCGGTATTTCATTCCGAAGGATACTCCACGTTTTCAATATGGACGTGAACGGCTATCACATCCATGCCGACCATTTCCTGAATGGCACGTGCCACCTGCTGTTGGACGTTGCGGCTGACTTCGCGCAGGTTAACATTACCATCCAGAATGAGGTAGAGATTGACCTCCACCTGCTGATCCTCCACACGAATTTGGACGCCATCTTCGGCACCGCGCCGAAAGACGCGATTTACCCCTCCCGGCACCTCCGCCAGACGGATCACGCCGGGGACATTGAGCACGGCCATGCGTGCAATGGCGGTAAGTACTTCAGGGGCAACAGTTGTTGAGACTTTGAATGAATAATTCATAGGAACACTCCTTTTTTGCTACATCATTGCCATACCACCATCCACGCCCAGCACCTGACCGGTGATATAAGCGGCCTGATCGGAGGCCAGGAAGGCCACTGCGTAGGCCACCTCTTCAGGGCGCGCCATGCGTCCCAGCGGCACCAGCTTCAGCGCCGCTTCCAGGGTTTCGCGCGGCATGGTGTTGAGGATTTCGGTATCCACAAAGCCCGGTGCAATCGCATTGACAGTGATGTTGCGTGAGGCAACTTCACGCGCCAATGCTTTGGTAAAACCGATCTGTCC
>JBBIGZ010000030.1:0-32987 GCA_037447295.1 Chloroflexota bacterium
GCGTTCACGTATAGGCGCTGATCCGGGCCGGTCAAGCCGTAAGTAGAGCAAATGTTGATGATGCTGCCCCTTCCTTGTTCGAGCATCGGCCGAACACAGGCCTGAGTAACGAGAAATACGCCGGTCAGGTTTACGGCCAGGGCCTGATTCCAGAGATCGAGCGGGAAATCTTCAAAGCGGCCGGGGAGGAGGCCGCGCGCCAGCGCTTGGGGATCAAATTTCGGGTCGAGCGCGGCGCTGTTGACGAGAATGTCCAGGCGCCCGTAGCGGCTCAGGGTTTCAGCAACCAAGTCACGGCTGGACTCGAGGCGAGTAACATCGAGGGGAAAGGCAAAAGCCGAAGTGCCATCCCGGCCGATTTGGCGCGCAACCGCTTCGGCAGCGTCTTGATTAATATCTGCAACAACCACAGAAGCGCCGGCCTCGGCCAGGGTGCGGCAGAATTCTGCACCCAACAGCCCGGCACCACCGGTCACCACTGCCACACGCCCATCCAGGCGAAAGCGATCGAGAATGCTCATGGTAGCAACTCCTTCAATCCAAAAAGTGCGTCCTGGCCGGTTTTATAGAGCACAGGCAATCCTTGAATAACCAAGAGGTGTTCGGCGGCAGGATTGTCACGGTCGAAAAGGGCAACCACTGCTTTGCCTTGCAGGACTTCCTGGCGTATCGTCTCAATAGCCTTTTCAACGCCGGCATTTGGCTGGCGCGTGGTAGCGGCGATGGCTGCCGGCAAAGCATATGTGGCACGACCGGTGTAGAAATAGACTGCTGGCCCCTGATTGGTGTAAATGCGCACATCTGCCGGCAGTTTGGGGATCTGCTTCAACACGGTCGAATCATACCAACGCCAGGAAGCAAAGCCCTGTCCATCCAGGCGTAGGGTTTGGAGGGTTTCTATGCCACCAGCCAGGTTGAGGCTTAGCAAGGCAAATAGCAGAAGCACTGCCGGCCAATGGCTCTTTTTTCCTAAAGAGGCGAGAGCCGCCACCGCCAATGCTAGCAAAGGAGGGAAAAGCGGGGATAAAATGCGCCAATTGAGAGGCGTGCTGGCATCGAAGAGGCTGATCGAGGCCAGCATAGAAGCCGGATAGGCCACCGCATACAATGCCTGCAAGAGACGAGCCCGTTCCGGCGGGTTGACCCCGTGTAACCGTAGGCTCTTCCATGCCCAATAGAGCAACCAGGCGATCAACGCCAAAAAAAGCAAGATGACCAGCCCGATGAAAAACGGCTGCCGAAGCGATGCCCGCCAGCTCTCGATAGGGACGAGGAAAGCCGAAAAAGTGTAGACTCCCTGGCGCAATTGTTCGGAGGTCACCGGGTGCCAAACCATCAGGCGATTGGTGAGATTGCCGACCACCACCATGTTACGAATGCTCCAGGCCAAAGGCAACGGCAAGACCGCCAGGAGATAGATGAGCATGCGCTTGAAACGTTCACGCCAGGAGAGCGGCAAGAAGAAGGGTAATGCCAGGAAGGTGACGATCAGCGCCAGGGCGGCATAGCGGGTGACGTAGGCTAGACCGCTAAAAAAGCCGGCCAAAATTTCACCGCGATAGCTCCACAGGCCATTCCGGGAACGGTCCTCATCCCAAAGCCAGGCATGGAAAGCGGCCAAGGTGAGAAAGATGTAGAGTGGCTCACTCAAGGCGTAGACGTGCACGCGCAGCAGCCCGGCATTGAAGAGAAAGAGCAAGGCCAGCGCAAATGCCCAAAGAGGGCGGCGCGTCATGCGCCAACCCAGCCAGCCCATGAGCAACGTGCTCAACCCAAAGAGCAGACCGTTCAGCAGACGCGCCGCGCGGTGGGGTTCTAAGCCGGTCAGAAGGTCGATCGTTGCTAAAGCGATCGGATAGGCCGGCGGAAAGTGGGTGAGAAAGCGCTGCGAGGCCAGCCAGGCGGCGCGATAGCCTCTCCCCTCCAAAAGCGTACGCGCCGCACCGATATAGGCGATCGAGTCATCGGTCAACCCCATGCCGTAAGGGGTGGCAAACCACACCAGCCACACGCCGACCAGGCTGAGCATTAAGAGTGCAAAGATCAGGGAACGCGGCATGCGCTATCTACTCCCGGAGTAGATACCCTTTCTCCTCCAGATAAGCGATGATCTTACGGGCGTTCTCTTCCGAGGTGGTTCCATACCCCTGGAGCGTGATCTCCGGATCGATCGGTGGTTCATATGGATCGTCCACTCCGGTAAAGCCCATCGGGTGGCCTTCAGCCATGGCCTTGCGCGCTTTGGCATAGAGACCCTTCACATCGCGCTGTTCACAGATCTCGATCGGTGTGTCCATGTAGACCATGATGAAGTTTTCGCCGACCATCTTGCGCGCCTCGTTACGTGCAGCGCGATAGGGGCTGATCGCCGAGCAGATCACCACACCGCCATGGCGCACGATCTCGCTGGCGACGAAACCGATGCGCAGGATGTTGGTATCCCGGTCCTCTTTGCTAAAGCCCAAACCTTTGGAAAGATGGGTGCGGATCACGTCTCCATCCAGCAACGTGACGTTTCGGCCACGTTCGAGGAGCATTTCGGTTAGTGCCTGTGCTGTAGCCGATTTGCCGGCGCCGCTCAGGCCGGTGAACCAGATGCAAAAGCCCTGTTCATGCTTCGGTGGGTACATTTTGCGCAGGATCTGCGCCGTTTCCGGACGGGTGAACCATTCCGGCAGCAGCTTCCCGTTAGCCAGGTAATCCTCACGCACCTGGGTGCCGGAGATGTTCAAGGTGCGCGCCCCCGGCGGCACTTCGCTGGCTTCCACATAGCGATCCTCGTCTGGCAGATAGAGCAGTTCCTCAAAGGGGATCATGTGCACGCCTAGCTCATGCTCATACCGCTTCATCATCTCCTGGGCATCGTAGGGACCGTAGAACGGTTTCCCAGTGGAATCCTTGCCGGGGCCGGCATGATCGCGCCCGACGATAAAGTAATTGGCGCCATAGTTACGGCGGATAATGGCATGGAGCAGCGCTTCCTTCGGGCCGGCCATGCGCATGGCCAACGGCAGTAGGCTGAGCAGGGTGCGGCTCTTATCGTAGTACTTTTCGACCAGCACCTTGTAAATGCGCACGCGCGTATAGTGGTCCACATCGCCCGGTTTGGTCATGCCAACCACCGGATGGATCAGCAAACTGCCGTTCACCCTTTCGGCGGCGCGCTTGGTCAATTCTTCGTGGATACGGTGCAGCGGATTACGCGTCTGGAAAGCGACAACGTTGTCATTGCCCATCACTTCGAGCAAGGCGCGGACCTCGCGCGGCGTGCGCCGCAGTTCGACGAAATCGTAATATTTCGGCAAGTTGATGACCTTGAGCTCGCCGGAAATGCACACCTTTCCCCAATTCACCATTTCCGAAATCATCGGGTGACGGGCATCGTTCGTCCCATAGGCCAGCAAGGCCTCCTTTTGGGGGTCCCAAGAAAAGACCTCTTCCAGGCGCATGATGGCCAGCGGCTCGTTCAGTGCATTGCGTAGGACCAGTTCTTCGCCCACGCGCGGCAGCTCACGAGGATCGGCGGTGAGGGTGATGGGAAGCGGCCAGAGCGTGCCATCGCTCAGGCGCATTTCGTGGAGCACGCGCTCGTAATCGGCTTTGCCCATAAAAGTCTTCAGCGGGGAAAATCCCCCCACGGCCAGCAATTCCAAATCGTGCACCGCACGTTGAGAAATTTTTATGGAAGGAAGCGCCGGAAGGCGTTCCAGTAACTCCCGTCGCTCTTCTTCGTTCACGACGAGGTTCACCAGAGAGCCCCCATAAGGGGTGATCAAGTTCGCCTTACGTGTCATACGATCTCCTGATGCAGAAATTCTGCCTGCGACAAAAGTTACGGCAGGCACAAAGGCCTATTATAGCCCAAATTCGGCAAAATTCAGGAGTTGAATATTGGAGTAGCGTCTCAAAATCGGTTATACTACCGCGCGTATGAGCGAGCACATCCGGAACTTCTGCATCATCGCACATGTCGATCACGGCAAATCCACCTTGGCCGATCGTCTGCTCCAGCTGACCGGCACGATCTCCGATCGCGAAATGGTGGAACAGGTGCTGGATAGCATGGACCTGGAGCGCGAAAAAGGGGTAACGATCAAGGCCTCGGCCGTGCGCATGCTTTATACCGCTTCCGATGGCCGCACCTATGAGCTCAACCTGATCGATACACCCGGCCATGTGGACTTCGGCTATGAAGTCAGCCGGGCACTGGCTGCCTGCGAAGGGGCCATCCTGGTAGTGGATGCCACGCAGGGCATTGAGGCGCAAACCCTGGCCAACCTTTACCAGGCCATCGAGGCCGATCTGGAGATCATCCCGGTGATCAACAAGATTGACCTGCCCTCTGCCCGCCCGGACGAGGTAGCAGAAGATATTTCCAGCCTGTTGGGCGTGCCGCAAGATCAGATTCTACGCATTTCGGCCAAGGAGGGCACGAACGTAGATGCCGTTCTGGAAGCGATCGTGCAACGTATACCGCCCCCGAGCGGGGATGTGAATGCGCCGTTACGCGCCTTGATCTTCGATTCTCATTACGATGCCTATAAAGGCGTGGTCGCCTACGTGCGGATTAAAGAAGGGCGCATTCGCCCTGGGGATACGTTGCGCATGATGTCCACCCAGGCTGAATGGAAACCGGTCGAGATCGGCATCTTTGCTCCGGATATGCGCCCCGTCTCACAGTTGGAGGCCGGTGAAGTGGGCTATATCGCCACCGGGCTGAAGACGGTGCGCGATTGCCGCGTCGGCGATACGATCACCACCGCTGCCACGCCAGCTGCCGAACCGCTCCCTGGTTATCGTCATCCCAAGCCAATGGTTTTTGCCGGCATTTACCCCGTGGAAGCGGATGATTACCCCGACCTGCGCGAGGCGCTGGAAAAGCTACAGTTAAACGATGCCTCGCTCACCTTTGAGCCGGAAACCTCGCAGGCGCTGGGCTTCGGTTTTCGCGCCGGTTTCCTAGGCCTCTTTCACATGGAAATCATCCAAGAGCGCCTGGAACGCGAATATAACCTGGATGTGCTCTTCACGGCTCCCTCGGTAGAATACGAAGTTCTTCTGCGCGATGGGCGCACGATCCGCATTGATTCGCCAGCCGAATTGCCGGATGAAGCCCAGATCGTCGAGATCCGCGAGCCTTGGATGCTGGTCGAAATCATCACCCCGACCGAGTTCTACGGCCCGATCATGGATTTGGTGACCAAGCGCCGCGGCGTTTTTAAAGGACAGGAATACCCTGCTCCGCACCGTGTGCAGCTCAAATTTGAGATTCCGCTCTCAGAGGTCCTTGTTGACTTCTTCGATGAGCTCAAATCGCGCAGCCGCGGCTATGCCTCCCTGGATTACCAATTCCTGGAATATCGCCCGGATGAGCTGCAGAAGCTGGAAATCCTGGTCAACGGTGAACCGGTCGATGCCTTGGCGACCATTGTGCACCGCAAAGATGCCTATCACAAGGGCCAGGCGCTGATCTCCAAGCTCAAGGATGTCATCCCACGCCAGCTCTTTGATGTGGCCATCCAAGCCGCGGCCGGTGGTCGCATCATCAGCCGCGCCAACGTCAAAGCGTTGCGCAAGGATGTCCTCGCCAAGTGCTACGGTGGCGATATCACCCGCAAAAAGAAGCTGCTGGAAAAACAAAAACGCGGCAAACGCCGCCTGAAGATGATCGGCAATGTAGAAATCCCGCAGGAAGCCTTTATGGCCGTGCTCCGTCTGGAAGATTAGGATGTCTGCTCCCCGAAATTCGTGGCGTTGGCTGCCGGGTGCGCTGATCAGCCTGCTGTTGATTGCCCTCATCCTGCGCACCGTGGACCTGCCGAAAACCTTCCAAGCGCTCCGAGGGGCGAACTATCCCCTGCTCGGCTTCGCCTTTCTGCTCTCCTTGCTTTGGCTGGCATTGCGCGCCGTAGTCTGGCGCACGCTTCTGCGCAACCGCCCGACTTATGCCGATGTGCTTTTCACCGCCGCCGAAGGGTATTTGCTGAACAACTTTTTACCCTTTCGATTGGGAGAACTGGGCCGCGCCTTGCTCCTGAGCCGTAAAACCGACCTGAGCTTCGGTGCCATCCTGCCCACGATCCTCGTCGAACGCGTAGTGGACCTGGGCTTTTCAGCCCTCTTTTTGCTTGCGGCGCTGCCGTTTGTTTTGGGTGCGAGCGGGGCACACACGTTTGGATGGATCGTCGGTGTGCTGGTGCTGGTGGGGCTTTTTGTGCTCTATCTGCTGGCGCGTTTTCATCAGCATGCGCTTGCTTTCTTTCATCGCATCAGTCAACGTTGGCCGCGCCTGCAGGCGAGCGGTGGAAAGGCCCTGGAGGCTTTCCTGCAAGGGCTTAGCGTGATCACTGAATGGCGGATATTCTTGCTCTTCCTTGGCTGGATGACGCTCAACTGGTTGCTGGCCTGGTTGGCGTATTTCATTATGGCCCGCGCCTATTTTCCGCAGGCTACGCCCCTCTGGGGTCTCTTCGGCTTGGGAGCCGCCGCTTTCGGCGGTGCGATCCCTTCCCTGCCGGGGGCCGTAGGAACATTTGAAGGTGCTTTCGGCGGCGCTCTGACCTTGCTCAGCGGTGATCCATCCACGGCGTTGGCAGTCGCTCTCACGGCGCGCCTGTATAACTACTTCAATAGCGGCCTGCTTGGCATGCTGGGCCTGGCGCGCGATGGCGAAAGCCTCACCCATCTCTATGCCCAATTGCGCACCTTACGCAATCCTATGGAGTAAGGCATGTTACCCTTATATGACACCATTCCTTCTCGTCGTTGGCCTCTGGTTAACTGGTTGCTTATCTTGTTAAATGGGGTGATCTTTCTTTGTGAGATCAGGCTACCGGCTCCTTTGCTCAATCGCTTCATTCTCACTTGGGGACTCGTGCCGGTGCGTTTGTTCCATGCTCCGTCTCAGGCCTGGCCAACCCTCTTCAGCAGCATGTTTTTGCATGGAGGCTGGTTCCACCTATTGAGCAACATGTGGATCCTCTTCATCTTTGGTGATAACGTAGAAGATCGTTTGGGGCATGTCCGCTATCTGCTCTTCTACCTGCTCAGTGGACTGGCTGCCGGCCTGTTGCAGGCCTTCCTGATGCCGCTCAGCCGCATGCCGATGGTCGGCGCGAGTGGCGCGATTGCAGGCATTCTCGGCGCCTACATGATGCTCTTCCCCTATTCGCGCATCGTTAGCCTGGTGCCCTTTTTCTTCTTCACCACCACGGTAGAAATCCCGGCCGTGATCTATCTCGGCTTCTGGTTCCTTTCGCAGCTCTATTCCGGTCTCTTCTCGTTGGGCGGAGCTCAAGTGAGTGGCATCGCCTGGTGGGCACATGTCGGCGGTTTCGTCTTCGGCCTGATAAGCATCGGCCTTTTTGCCCCGCGCCGCCCCCGCATCGTCCGATATTATGATTACTTTTGACAGCCATCGTCCACGGTCTACGGTTCACCGTCCACCCTCATCAATCTCGCCACAGAGGTTCTAGCCTATGCACTATCTGATCACCGGAGGTGCCGGTTTCATCGGTTGCAACTACGTCTTTCGCCTGCTTCAACACGGCAAGCAAGTGACGATCTATGACAACCTGAGCCGTCCCGGCGTGCGGCGGAATTTGGAATGGTTGCAAAGCACGTTCGGCAACCGCGCCTTCGATCTCATCATCGGCGATGTGCAGGATGCTGCGCTGCTCACTGCGGCGGCGCGTCGCGCCGATGTGATCGTTCACCTTGCTGGCCAAGTCGCTGTGACTACTTCCGTCACCCATCCGCGCCAAGATTTCGAGGCCAACGCGCTGGGCACGTTCAACGCCCTGGAGGCGGCGCGCCTTTCCGAGTGCAACCCGATCTTCCTCTATGCTTCTACCAACAAAGTCTACGGCGAAATGGAGGATGTGCCGGTTGTCGAAAAGGAAACGCGCTGGGATTATCAGGCATTGCCCTACGGTTGTGCAGAAACCCAACCGCTCGATTTCCATTCGCCGTATGGCTGTAGCAAAGGAAGCGGCGATCAATACGTGCGCGATTATGCCCGCATTTACGGCTTGCGCAGTGTGGTCTTCCGCCAGTCCTGCATTTATGGGCCGCGTCAGTTCGGCATCGAGGATCAAGGTTGGGTGGCCTGGTTCGTCATCGCCGCGGTGACCGGGCGACCGATCACCATCTATGGCGATGGAAAGCAGGTGCGCGACGTGCTTTTCGTAGACGATCTGCTGAATGCCTACGATCAGGCCATTTTGCACATCGATCGGGCCAAAGGACAGGTCTATAACATCGGCGGCGGGCCGCAGAATACGATCTCGATCTGGCGCGAGTTCGGCCCATTGTTGGAAAAACTGATTGGCCACCCCATCCCGGTGACCTATGGAGAATGGCGACCCGGCGATCAGCGCGTTTTCTATGCCGATATCCGCAAGGCCGAACGGGAACTAGGCTGGACGCCGCGCATTGGGGTCGAAGAAGGCATTCAACGGCTCGTCGCTTGGGTTCACGAGAATCGTACTCTCTTTGGGTGAGGCAAAATGTCCCTTCATCCGTCCCTCGTTCCGCTCGCAGATGCTCTGCTCGAGGCCGGCTGCGTGCGTTTTGGAGAGTTCACGCTGAAGTCCGGCTTGCAATCTCCGATCTATATTGACTTGCGCCGCCTGATTGCTCATCCTCCCTTACTGGCACAGGTGGCCCAGGCCTATTTGCCATTGCTCCGCCCGCTCACCTTTCAGCGACTGGCCGCGTTGCCCTATGCAGCTATTCCCATCGTCACGGCGATCAGCTTGGCCGGCAATTACCCTTTCATTTACCCGCGCAAGGAGGTCAAATCCTACGGCACCCGTGCCGAGATCGAAGGAGACTACGCGCCGGGCGAACGAGTGGTGGTGATAGACGATCTGGCAACTACCGGCTCAAGCAAATTCGAGGCAATCGAAAAACTTCAGGCCGCCGGGTTGGTGATCCGCGATATCGTGGTGCTGATCGATCGCCAATCCGGTGCGCGCATCAGCCTGGCGCAGGCCGGCTTCACCCTTCATGCCGTGCTGACCCTGAGCGATTTGCTCGATCACTGGGAGCAAACGCAAAAGGTGGAACCTGCTCTACTAGAGGCCACCCGCGCCCTGATCACCGATCGGACATGAGAATATACCCCATCCTTCGCCCCGTCCTTTTTTCCCTCCCCCCCGAAACAGCCCATCGTCTCACGTTACAGATCCTGGCGATCGGCGGTGCCTTCGCCCCGACGCGTTGGGCACTGGAAAAGCTCTTCGCCGTCTCCTCAAGGCCGGTGCAAGCCTTCGGCCTGACGTTTCCAAATCGTTTGGGACTGGCCGCCGGCTACGATAAGGACGCGATCGCGGTGCGTGGGCTGGCTGCTCTAGGCTTTGGGCATATCGAAATCGGCACGGTGACCCTTAGACCTCAAACCGGAAACCCAGCCCCCAGACTCTTTCGCCTGGTGGAAGATCAGGCGCTGATCAACCGCATGGGTTTCCCATCCCAAGGGGCCGAGCGCGTCGAACGACGGCTTCGGGCACTTCGCCGCCAGCGCAACCGTTTGCCGATCCTGGGCATCAACCTGGGCAAAAACCGCGAAACACCGCTCGAAGAAGCGCTGCAGGACTATCTAGCGTTGATGAAACGATTCGCTCCGTTGGCCGATTATCTGGTGATCAACGTCAGCTCGCCGAATACAGTAGGGTTGCGGCGATTGCAAGGGGCAGAGATGTTGCGCTCTCTAATCCATGGGGTGCAGCAAGCCAGGCAAGAACTCTCCTCACGTCCGCCTTTGCTGGTCAAGTTGGCCCCCGACCTGACCCGCGAAGAGCTGGAGGATGCGATCGCCGTGCTGGTGGAAGAGGGCATAGAAGGGGTGATCCTGACCAACACCACTCTAGAGCGCCCTTCTCTGCATTCGCCCCATGCCACAGAAAGCGGCGGCCTGAGCGGGGCTCCCCTGGCCGAACGCAGTCGCCAAATGTTGGAGTGGGTGGTGCAATTGGCCGGTGAGCGATTGGGAATCATCAGCGTTGGGGGCATCATGAGTGCCGAAGAGGCCCGTCGCCGCTTGGATATGGGAGCAACGCTGGTGCAGGTGTATACCGGGCTGGTATATCAGGGTCCAGGGTTGGTTCGTCAAATTTTGCAATCGAGTGAAGAAAAGTAGGGCTTTTTACTGCTCTAACGATTTTGAGTGAAAGTGAGCCTAATTGGGACTACAGTGTCAAAGAAGTGACCTTTGGCAACACAGGTTTTGATAACCTTGGTAACCGAAGATCGTTTTTGCTCAAAATAATGAAAATCCCTAAAGAAAAGTTTATAAAACGCTCGCGAATCTTATGATATACTTTATCTGAGGCCATTGCCTCAATCCATCCCGACTCCCAAAGAGGAAGAGTAAAAGTGAAGATATTCCGTTTTCTTTCAGTCGCTCTGGTGTTGGTGTTGGCCCTGAGTGTCCTCGGTGCGCGCTCCAGTTCGGCCGCTGCCGCCAATGGGCGCGTACGCGTCATGGTGCAATTTGCACCGGGTCAACGTGGAGCAGTAGAACGGGCTCTCCAGGCCGTGGGAGCAGAGTTCCACTACGCTTTTGACGATCTGAACACCTTCGCCGTAACTATCCCACAAGCCGCCTTAGAGGGCATCCAACGCAATCCAAACGTCGTGCTTGTTGAGGAAGACGTTCCTCGCTACCCGATCAGCATCCGCCGTTCTGAAACGCCCGGTCCCACCTTGAATGTCGGTGGACAAGTCGTTCCGTATGGCGTGGAAATGGTACAGGCCTTGGATGTGTGGGATGTCAACCGGGATGGTACGGTGGACTCCGGGGCGCCTACGGGGGCAAATCGCAAAATTTGTATCATTGACTCCGGCTTCTATACCGGTCATGAGGACCTGCAAGGGGTGAACGTAAGCGGCTATAACGGCAATCTGACCTGGTATCAGGATGGTTCCGGACATGGCACGCATGTCGCCGGGACGATCGTCGCGATGAACAATGCTCTGGGGGTAGTCGGAGTCACACCCGGAACAGTGCAAATCTATGTGGTGCGCGTTTTCGATGACACAGGGACCTGGGCCTATGCATCTTCTCTGATTGACGCGGCCTACAAGTGTCGCGATGCCGGTGCCAACATCATTAGCATGAGCTTGGGGGGTAGCCGTTCCAGTGTCACCGAGAAGAACGGCTTTGCGACGCTCTACAATAATGGCATTCTCTCGATCGCAGCCGCCGGGAACAATGGCACAACCTCCTACTCCTACCCGGCCTCTTATGATTCGGTGATCTCCGTTGCTGCCATCGATGCCAACAAAGTAGTTGCCGATTTCTCTCAAAAGAACAACCAGGTTGAGTTGGCTGCACCGGGAGTGGGTGTGCTGAGCACGGTGCCCTACCTGGATGTAACGACCGTAACGGTTGCTGGTGTGACCTACCCTGCCGGCCACATCGAATACTCTGCCCGCGGCACGGCTACGGGCGCTCTGGTAGATGGTGGGCGTTGCACAGCTACCAATGCATCCTGGAGCGGAAAAGTCGTACTTTGCGAACGTGGGGATATTTCGTTCTACGACAAGGTGCGAAATGTAGAGTTGAGCGGCGGCGTTGCGGCGGTGATCTACAACAATGTGCCCGGCGGTTTCCTGGGTACCTTGGGAGATGGCAATTCCTCCACGATCATCGCCGTTAGCTTGAGTCAGGAAGATGGGCAATTCCTGGTAGCCAATCGTCTGGGCCAAAGCGCGACGGTCTCTAGCACCTTCACTCAACCGGCTAGCGGTTATGAGTACTATGATGGGACTTCCATGGCCACCCCACATGTTTCTGCTGTGGCGGCGCTGGTTTGGAGTGCTCTGCCAACGGCCAGCAATGCGCAGATCCGTCAGGTTCTGCAGCAAACCGCACAGGATTTAGGCGCGGCCGGACGTGACAATTCCTACGGTTACGGGTTGGTGCAGGCCAAAGCGGCTATCACTGCCCTGTTGAACACGCCCATGAATGAGCTACACGTTGGAAACTTGACTGCGAAAAAAACCATCAAGGGCACCAAGTGGAATGCTACAGTCACCGTGACCGTGCTGGATCAGAACAATGCGGTTGTCTCCGGCGTCACCGTCACCGGAACCTGGAGCGGTGCGGCGAACGGTACCACTTCCTGCATCACCGATAGCAATGGTACCTGCTCCATGAGCGCCCAGAACATGACCGGCAGCAGTGTGACGTTCACTGTGACGAATCTGGTCAAATCGGGCTATACCTACAATCCCGGTGCCAATGTGGTGACCAGCATCACGATCACGAAATAACGTTGCTGTTTTGCGAGCTAAGCCTCCTGAAACGCCTCTGGCATTCAGGAGGCTTTTTATGTTGATGTCACCATCTGCTCTCTTTCATCAATCGAGCCAGAATAGTAGCCTGATGATCATTCCTGCGTTGGTGTCTTGATTAGTGCCCAGTGCCCAGCGGGTCCGCTCCCTAATCGTTGCTCTCAGGCTCTGCTTGACGACACCAGTCACATGCTTTACCGCACGCTCTCATCGTTTTCATTGACCTGCTGGTATAATCAAAAAGATGACGATCGAATCTCCACCCTGGAGTCGAAATACCAAACTGGTAGCCGCGTTGACGCTGGTAGCCGCATCTTTCGGGCTGCTCCTCTACTTTCGCCGCCTGCTCCCGCCTCTCCTGCTGGCCTTCATGCTGGCCTATCTCTTTTACCCGCCGGCATTTTTCCTGTATCGGCGGGTAGGCCTTTCCTGGCGATTGGCGGTGAGCCTGATCTACCTGCTACTTTTGCTGGCATTGCTGGGCTTTCTCATCTGGGGAGGTATTAACCTGATTTCTCAGTTTCAGAATCTAATCGATTTAATCCGCCGCGGCCTGCAAGATCTCCCCTCTTTCCTAAATCAGCTCACCTACCACCCGATCGCCCTCGGCCCCTTCACACTCGATCTAAGTCACCTGGATGTCGCAAGCCTAAGCCAACAAATCCTGAGCACCGCCCAGAGCTTCCTGGGACGGCTGACCTCTCTTCTCGGCACGCTCGCCGGTCAGGCAGCCGCATTCCTGGGCTGGACCTTGTTCGTGCTCATCATCTCATACTTCTTACTGAGCGAAAGCGGAGGGCTACGGCAAGGCATGTTACGCGTTGAATTGCCGCGGTATCAAGCAGATATCGAACGCCTAGGACAAGAATTGGGATATATCTGGAACGCTTTCTGGCGCGGCCAGCTGATCGTGTTCCTCTTCACCGTGCTGATCTATAGCTTTCTGCTGAGTGTGTTGGGCGTACGCTATTTCCTGGGATTGGCTCTATTGGCCGGCCTGGCACGCTTTTTACCCTATATCGGCCCGGCAGCGAACTGGATCATCCTCGCATTGGTCGCCTATTTTCAGGATTTCAAACTAGGCGGACTTTCACCCCTTTACTACACACTTCTTGTCTTGGGATTAGCACTGCTCACCGATCAAATTCTGGATAACCTCGTCTCCCCCAGGATCATTGGCCAATCTCTGAAAGTGCATCCGGCCGCCATTCTGATCGGAGCATTGGTTGCGGCAAATCTAATCGGCGTGATCGGGGTGCTGATCGCCGCGCCTCTTGTAGCCACGCTCAAGATCGTCTTGCGCTACGTGATCCGCAAACTCTTCGACCTCCCACCTTGGCCGGCAGATGAACCTCCCCCTCACCCCCCTCCCCCGATTGTTCCAACGGCGCTGTTGCAGCGCTTTTCCCATCTTATCCATAAGGAGAAATGAAATGAACGCCCGTGAACCTCGTACCGAAACGCTCGCCGAAACCGAAAACTACCTCGTTTGGAAAGCCGAAGAACCCGATGGCGAAACCACCTACCACCTTGAGCTCAACAATGTGACCCTCCACTTCTTCCAGGAAGAGTGGGAAGAATTCCTCGAACTGATCGCCATGCTCGGTGAATAGGCAATGGATGCGCTCACGCTGACGGATGTCCCTGGGATTGAAGTCGGCCATGCACAGGATGAAGAAGCGCTGACCGGGTGTACCGTCATCCTCTGTTGGCACGGAGCCGTAGCCGGCGTGGATCAACGCGGCGGTGCACCCGGCACCCGAGAAACCGATCTCCTCAAGCCGGTCAACTTGGTCGAGCAGGTACATGCGGTGCTCCTCACCGGCGGTTCGGCATTCGGATTGGATGCCGCCGGCGGGGTCATGCGATTTTTAGAAGAACAGGGGATCGGCTTCAACGTGGGCGTCGCGCGCGTCCCGATCGTACCTGCCGCCGTGATCTTCGATCTGGCCCTGGGCCGTGCGGATCGTCGCCCGGACCCCGAAATGGGGTACCGTGCCGCGGCTTCGGCATCTCGTCGGCCGGTTGATGAGGGAAACGTCGGCGCCGGGTGTGGAGCCTCGGTGGGCAAAATCCTGGGCATGAAACAAGCGATGAAAGCCGGCCTGGGCAGTGCCGCCATTCGTCTGAGCGGCGGGATCGTTGTCGGCGCGCTAATGGTCGTCAACGCTTTTGGCGATGTCATCAATCCCCAAAACGGTCAGATCGTGGCAGGCGCACGTGCCACTCAGCTAGGGCCCTTGCGGCTCGGCAGAGCAGATGGCTTTCTCGATACGCTCGAATTAATGAAAACCCTCCCCGGCCGGGCACTCTTGCAATTCGCTACCCGCACGAACACGGTAATCGGTGTGGTGGCAACCAACGCACGATTGAGCAAAGCCGAAGCGACGCGCGTCGCTCAAATGGCCCAGGATGGCGTCGCCCGCACCATTCGTCCGGCACATACGCTCCTGGATGGAGATACACTTTTTGCCCTTTCAACCGGCAACAAACGCACAGATATTTCCGCCCTCGGAGCCGTGGCCGCAGAAGTGGTCGCCGAAGCCATCCTGCGCGCTGTACGTAAGGCGCATTCTGCCGGCGGGTTGCCTGGCCTGGCCGGAGAAAAAACAGGTGCCTGAACAGGCACCTGTAGCAATTGCTTCCGGCCAAGAGCACGGCCGCAAGAGATTTACCCCATCCAGGCCACATGCTGGGGCACTTATCCGTGGCCTAGTTGCCGCCGATTTTTGAGCGATTAGGTGGCACTTAACCTATTTGCGCTCTTTCTCTTCCCGAACAAACAAGCTCAGCAAAACGCTGACGATGCTCACCACCAGCGCACCCCAGAAAGCGGCCCAGAAACCGTCCAAAACCAGTTCAATGCCCACCAGATTGCCCAGCCAAGCGGTGAGTGAAAGCATCAGAGCGTTAATCACGAGAGTGAACAACCCCAAAGTGAGCAAGATCAGGGGGCAGGTCAGGAATTTCAGCACCGGCCGAACGGTAGCATTAACTAGGCCAAAGATCAACCCCAGCCACACCAGGGAAAACCAGCCACTTTCCAGCCGAATTCCCGGCACGATCCAAACGGCGACAAAAAGCGCCAAGGTGTTAATTGCCCAACGGATCAGGAATCGCATCTCTCCTCCAAATGTATGGTGGAATATCCTGAAACACAAAACCCGGCCTATAGCCGGGTCTAGTCAGCGGTCCCGACGGGATTCGAACCCGCGATCTCGGCCTTGACAGGGCCGCATGTTCGGCCGCTACACCACGGGACCTTTTGGACACGGCTAAGTCTACCATATCCGCTACGGGACGTCAAGATTTGGTGCTAAAAATCGGTTGCCAAAACCTTGTCAAAATCGCCGATCTGTGTATAATAGGGAATGCGAACCGTCTGGGTGCCCCCCTCACCCCGGCGGTTCGCATTTTTCACCAACGTATCACCGAAGCACAGGATCTACGCCCCACGGTCCACGTCTACGGTCCACGGTCTACGGTCCATGGTCTACGGTCCACGGTCTATCGTCCTTTCTTCGCCGAATTGAGTGTATCCAGGAACAAGCGAAGTGGTATAATAGAAATGCATCTGGGGATGACAGGCTTCGACGGAGGAGGCTGGTCCCGGAATGCGAGCCGAGAGGCGCCGAACTCGTAAAATCAGCGCAAAAGAATAAGTGCCAACCGCACTTCCTATGCCGCGATGCCCCTCGCTGCGTAAGCAGTAGAGGCAAAGCGGTCCATCTCCAGTAGAGAGATGGCGTCTGCCTCCCGCGTTCTCTCCCCGCAGGGAGAGCGGGCGTGAGAAAGGGAGAGTGCGGTCACCGACGCCGTTAAGGTGACCTAAGCGCCAACGGCTGGCCATCAGGCTCCTGGGCCGGTTGGGGGGCTGATGGTGAGAGGACTAACCGGCTACGCTCGTAGATTTCCGAGGATCGAATCCTTCGGACGCGGGTTCGATTCCCGCCATCTCCACCTGAAGCATTCTTAACGCGCCTTGTGGCGCGTTCGGTTTTCCTTACGGAGAGAACGATGAACCTTTCCGAATCTTGGCGCTCCTTTCGCACTGCCGCCTGGCTGGGATGGCAAATTGAATCCAATTGGACACAGCCGTTGCTCTTCGCCATTTACTCGATCCTAAAGCCGGTGGCCCGCGCGGCTATCCTGGTCTTCATGTACGGCATCATCACCCGTGGCAATTTCCAGAATCCCCTCTTCCCTTACATCTTCTTGGGAAACGCACTCTACACCTATGTTTACGCAGTGATGACCGGCGTTTCCTGGGCAGTGATTGATGACCGAGAGCACTATAAGACGCTCAAATATTTCTACGTGGCGCCGGTGCCGATCCCAGCCTATCTCTTCGGGCGCGGCGTCGCACGCTTTCTAACCGGTAGCATTTCGGTGCTGGTGACCATCTTGGCCGGGGTGTTATTTTTGAATTTGTCCTTCGATCCGGCGCGGGTACACTGGGGGCTGTTCTTTCTCTCCCTGGCGTTGGGTATCATCTTGCTGGCGATGATGGGGTTGATCCTCGGCTCTATTTCGCTGCTGCTGGTGCACCATTCTTGGGGCATGGTAGAGGGCGTGGCAGGAGCGCTTTTCCTCTTTACCGGGGCAATTTTCCCACTGGAGGTGTTGCCGAGCTGGCTACGCCCGATCGGCTACGCGCTGCCGGTAACATACTGGCTGGAATTGAGCCGCCGGGCACTGGTGGGAGAGGTGGCACAGGCTTTCCCAACTTTATCCCGGTTTTCTAACGCCGAGCTCCTGTGGATCCTACTGGCAATGACCGTGGTGACCGGCGGGATCGCGCTGTTTGTCTTTCGCCTGTGCGATCGGCTGGCACGTGAGCGCGGGTTGATCGATCGGACGACGAATTATTGACGGTAGACCGTGGACGGTGGACGGTGGACCGTGGTGCGCGGATGGTGTGGAGATAAATCGAATGCCCCAATGGCAGGAGGCACATTCTACTACGGCTAGGGCGCCGCAGTTGCCGCTTTCGCCGCGCTCCGGTTCCGGGTCCCTCTGCGGGTGCGTGGCGCGCAGAGATGAGTTTTTCGGGAGTAGTATAATTCAAAGAGTGTGTCCCCATACCAAGGATGGAAAAGGCGCTCCTTGCTATCCTTCGAGCGATGGGGTGAGACCCGTATCTCACCACATAAGGAGTTCCTATGAGCGATTTTTTTCATGCCCGTGATACACTGACGATCGACGGTAAAACCTATCTCTACTATCGGCTGGATGCTTTGGAAAAGGCAGGGTTGACGAATTTGCGTCGCCTGCCGTTTTCGATCCGCGTGTTACTGGAAGCGGCCTTGCGACAGTGCAATGACCGCGAGATCACCCAGGAGGATGTGCGCCATATTGCCGCTTGGAAGCCGGTGGATGCGGCCCGGCCGGGCATTCCATTTTTGCCGGCACGGGTGATTATGCAGGATTTCACCGGCGTGCCGGCTGTGGTGGACTTGGCGGCGATGCGCGCCGCCGTGGCCCGGCTAGGTGGCGATCCGAAGGTGATCAATCCGCTGGTGCCGGTGGACCTGGTGATCGATCACTCGGTGCAGGTAGACTTTTTCGCTACCCCCGACGCTTTGCTGCGCAATACTGAGGTGGAGTTCCAGCGCAATCAGGAGCGCTACCGCTTCCTGAAATGGGGCCAACAGGCCTTCCGCAATTTCCGCGTGGTGCCACCGATGACCGGGATCGTGCACCAGGTCAACCTGGAATACCTAGCCCAGGTGGTGATGAGCGCACAGGACGAGGATGGGAACGAGGTGCTGTTCCCCGATACCCTGGTCGGCACGGATTCGCACACGACGATGATCAACGGTCTGGGCGTGGTCGGCTGGGGCGTCGGCGGGATTGAGGCCGAGGCAGTGATGCTCGGTCAGCCGATGGATATGCTCTTGCCGGATGTGATCGGCTTCAAGCTCTACGGCCGCCTGCGCGAGGGCGTGACGGCGACCGATCTGGTGCTCACGGTCACCCAAATGCTGCGCAAAAAGGGCGTGGTGGATAAATTCGTCGAATTCTTCGGGCCGGGGCTGGATGCGCTTTCGTTGCCGGATCGGGCAACGGTGGCGAATATGGCGCCGGAATACGGGGCGACGATGGGCTTCTTCCCGGTGGATGCGGAAACGCTGCGCTACCTGCGCCTGAGCGGTCGCCCCGAATCGCTGATCCGACGGGTGGAGGCCTACTGCCGCGCCCAAGGGCTCTTCCGCGATGCCGATACCCCCGATCCGGAATTTACCGATGTGATCGAGTTGGACCTGGGAACGGTGGAGCCTTCGCTGGCTGGGCCGAAGCGTCCGCAGGACCGTGTGCCGCTGAGCGAGATGAAAAGCGCCTTTAAGAAGGCATTGAGCGCACCGATCAAGGAGCGCGGCTACGAACTGCCGAGCGAGGCACTGGAACGGCGCGCTTCTTTTGGCAGTAACGGGGATCGGCTAGAAATGGGGCATGGTGCCGTAGTGATCGCAGCGATCACTTCGTGCACGAACACCAGCAATCCTTCGGTGATGGTAGCGGCCGGCTTGGTGGCTAAAAAGGCCTTGGAGAAGGGATTGAAGGTCAAGCCCTACGTCAAAACCAGCTTGGCGCCCGGCTCGCGCGTGGTGGTGGAATATTTACAATCGGCCGGCCTGCTTGAGGCATTGGGGCAACTCGGCTTCCATGTCGTCGGTTTCGGTTGCACCACCTGTATTGGGAACAGCGGTCCGTTGCCGGCAGAGGTGGCCAAAGCGATCACTTCGGCCGATCTGGTGGCGGCAGCGGTAATTTCCGGTAACCGTAACTTCGAGGGACGCGTCCATCCGTTGGTCAAAGCTAATTTCCTGGCATCCCCGCCCTTGGTGGTGGCCTATGCGCTGGCCGGGACGGTGGATATCGATCTCCTCAACGAGCCGCTGGGCTACGATCGCCAGGGACAGCCGGTCTACCTCAAGGATATTTGGCCGACGAACGAGGAAGTGGTGCGGACGATTGAGCAAAACCTGAACACCGAGATGTTCCGCGAGAAATATGCCCAGGTCTTTGAAGGTTCGGAGATGTGGCAGGCGATCGATGCGCCGCGTGGCGAACTCTACGAGTGGGATGAGACTTCGACTTACATTCACCACCCGCCGTATTTTGAAGGATTGACGCTGGAAGTACTGCCGATCCGTGAGATCCGCGGCGCGCGTGTGCTGGCAATGTTCGGAGATTCGATCACAACGGATCACATTTCCCCTGCCGGCAACATTCCCGCCGAAAGCCCGGCCGGCAAATGGCTGATCGAACGCAGCGTGCAACCGAAAGATTTCAATTCCTATGGTGCGCGCCGCGGCAACGACCTGGTGATGGTGCGCGGCACGTTCGCCAATATTCGCCTGAAGAACTTGCTCGTCGCTCCTAAAGAAGGCTATTGGACACGGCACTTCCCAGACGGTGAGGAGATGACCATTTTCGACGCGGCGATGAAATACAAAGCCGAAGGGGTGCCGGTCATCGTGATCGCCGGTAAGGAGTACGGCACCGGTTCGAGCCGTGACTGGGCGGCAAAAGGGCCGGCGCTGCAAGGTGTGCGTGCCGTGATCGCCGAATCTTTCGAGCGCATCCATCGTTCTAACCTGGTCGGCATGGGTATCCTGCCATTGCGATTTATGGAAGGTCAGAATGCCGAGAGCTTGGGTCTGGATGGCAGTGAAGTGTTCGATATCGAGGGCTTGCACGATGCGCTCCAACCGCGCGCCGTGCTCAACGTCAAAGCGCACAAAGCCGATGGGCGCGTGATAGAGTTCAAGGTCCAGGCATTGCTGAATACGCCGGTGGAAGTGGAATACTACCGCAACGGCGGCATTTTGCACACCGTCCTGCGGCGATTGCTGGCAAAAGCGGCGTAAATTCCTCTTCCGGAAATTCGGCGATGAAAGCAGGATTGAATGCTCTGGGGAGTCCTCATAGAGGACTCCCTTTTGCTATAAGGCGTGTTCTTCTACGCCTTTGCTATGAAACTCCATACAGACTCTGGTATGATAGAAACCCTATGAAAGGACAAACTGCCATGCACCCGAAATCCCTCACTTTCACCGATCGTCTTCGCATCTGGTTTCGTTGGTTTCTAGAGCCGACGGCGCGTTTTCTCCTGTGCCTGGGCCTAACACCGAGCACGATGACCATTGCCGGCTTGGTCGGCAATATCGTGGCCGCTTTTTGCGTGGCCCAGGGGAAGATCGCCCTGGGTGGGTTGTTGATGCTCATCTTCACCCCCTTCGATGCACTGGATGGAGCCATGGCGCGCCAGTCGGGGGAGGATAGCGAATGGGGTGCTTTTGTAGATTCGGTCACCGATCGCTACTCAGAGTTGGTGGTCTTGGGCGCGCTGACCTACTACTTCGCCATGCAGAACGAAGCGCTCTGGACGGTGATCACCTTCGCAGCGGCGGCCGGCACAGTGCTGGTTTCGTACGTCAAGGCACGTGCCGAGGCAGTCGGATACGAGGCCAAAGTCGGCCTATTGACGCGGGTAGAACGCTATCTGGTATTGGCACCTTCGCTGCTGTTCAATATCCCAAAAGTAGGGATCGCCGTGATTGCTCTGTTTGCGAATTACACGGCTCTGCAACGCATTTTCTATGTCCGTCGCCAGGCACGAGCGGCGATGAAACGTACCCAGTAAGCAAATGGAGGTGTCATGTTCGGTCAATTCGTTCCCCCTGATGGTTTTACCCTACCGATCATCGTAATCCAGATCGTGATCGTGCTGATGGCACTTTCGGGATTGGTGCAAAGTGCCTTGAAGACACGCGAAAATATCCACCACATTGGCGCTTTGTTGTTATGGATCGTCTTGGCGATCGTCGGTGTCACCCTGCCGGTTTTCTTGCGAACCAACGGGATAGAGGTCAAGTTTTACGGTCTCATTCTGATGAGCGGTGCACTGGCCGGCGGGTGGTTGGCTGCGCTCGAACTGCGCCGACGCGGCCAGAATGATCAAGAGGTATGGGACCTGATGGTCTACCTCATCCTCGGCGGCGTGATCGGGGCGCGGCTATGGCATGTTTTCACCCCTTCGGCTTCGGCGATCAGCAGTGGCATTACGACGTCATACTACCTGCAGAATCCGCTGGAGATCCTCAACCTGCGCCATGGTGGACTGGGAATGCCGGGGGTGATCCTCGGCGGTGCGATTGCATTGGCGATCTATACCCTGCAACGCGGTCAGAGCTTTGCCTTTTGGGCCGATATTGCTGCGCCTTCACTGGCATTAGGACAGGCGATCGGCCGCTGGGGGAACTTCTTCAACCAGGAACTTTACGGCGCGCCCACGAACCTGCCCTGGAAACTCTATATTGATCCCTTACACCGCTTGCCGGGCTTTGAGAATGTGGAATATTACCACCCGCTCTTCCTTTACGAGTCGCTATGGAACCTGGCAAACATGTTCTTCCTGCTCTGGCTGCTGCGCCGCAAACAGGAAAGCCTGTTGCCGGGCGACGTTTTCCTGGTCTATCTGATCACCTATCCTGTAGGACGTTTCTTCTTGGAATTCTTGCGATTGGACATTGTGCGCGCTGGTGGGCTGAACCTGAATCAGACGGTCATGGGCCTGACGGCGATCGGCGTGGCCATTCTGCTCTTCTGGCGTCACCGCACCAGGACCAACGGTTGATTAAAACTTTGGCTGTGTTTTGCTAAACTCTAGGTATGATTGAAGCAGAATCGCTGGCAAAGCAGTTCGATACTTTCTGGGCGGTAAAAAACGTCAGTTTTTCCGTTCAGGCTGGAGAGGTGCTGGCCCTGCTAGGACAAAACGGCGCCGGGAAAACGACGACGATCCGTATGTTGAACGGATTGCTTCGTCCCACGCGAGGACGGGCACGGGTGATGGGCTACGATACGGTGGAACAACCGCAGGAAGTGCGCCGCCATGTGGGCATGCTCACCGAACAACATAGCCTCTATTTGCGCATGAACGGCTATGAGTACCTGGAATTCTACGCCCGCCTGTACGGAGTACAAGATGCGGTAGAACGCCGCAAGCGCATTGAAGCGCTCCTGGAATACTTTGGGTTGGCTCAAGTGGCAAAGAAACGTTGCGGAGAATACTCCAAAGGCATGCGTCAAAAGCTTAGCCTGGCAAGGGCCCTGATCCACGATCCCCCGGTCTTGCTGCTGGACGAACCGACCTCGGCCATGGACCCCGAATCGGCAAACCTGGTACGTCAGGAGATCCTGCGTTTACGTTCCAACCGCCGCGCCATCCTGATCTCTACGCACAACCTAACCGAAGCCGAGATGCTCGCCGATCGCATTGCCGTGATTGCCGATGGGCAGATTCTGGCGATCGGTACGCCGCAGGAGATCAAACGTCAGGTGTTTGGCGCTCCTGAATTCCGTATCCGCTTCCAGAAGCCCTGGGAAGGGCCGCTGCCTACGTTCCCTCCACAGGTAGAGGTCCTGGAACGCACGCCAACCATTTGGCATCTGCGCATTTCCGAGCCGGAGGAGGCACTTCCCTTCGTCTGGCGCGCGTTTCTAGAACTCAACGCACCGCTGCTTACACTCGAAGAAGTCCTGCACACGCTAGAGGAAGCCTATTTAGCCATTATGGCCCGTGCTCGTGAACGAGGAGAGATTCAATGAAAGCCAAACTTGTCCCGGTTTATTGGATTGTACGCCGCGAGGTACTGGATCAAATTCGCGATTGGCGCATTCTCTTCCCCATGATTGTGCTTTCACTCTTCTTCCCCGTTGCCATGTTCGGAATTGCTCAGGCAACGGTGAATTTCATCAACCGCTATGGCGCGAACCTGGTGATAGAGCAGTTGGTGCCTTTCTCGATCCTGGTGGTCGGATTCTTTCCTTCAACCCTTGCGCTGAGCATTGCTCTGGAAAGCATGGCCGGAGAGCGCGATCGGAATACGATCGAGCCGCTACTGTCCGTACCTTTGGAAGATTGGCAACTCTACCTAGGGAAACTCATCAGCGGAGCGATCGCCCCACTGGTGGCTGTAACCTTCGCTATCACACTCTACCTATTGTTGATCGCCCGGCGTGACATCCCAATCCCCTCGCCTCAAATGATCGCACTGCTGTACCTACTCGGCCTCGACAATACCCTACTGATGGTCACCGGCGCAACGTTTATTTCGGCGCAATCTACCTCTGTTCGTAGCGCAACGCTAAGCTCTTCGTTTATCGTCCTGCCTGCCTCTTTCCTGGTTCAAATGGAGGCATACTTCCTTTTCTGGAAAAATTCACTCCCCATCCTGTGGATCGCGCTCTTCGGTTTCATTGCAACCTTGATGTTCCTGCGTTTGGGACTGGCTTATTTCGACCGCGAAAATCTGCTGGGGCGCGAGATCGATAGTCTGAACTTCAAACGCTACGGGCGCTTGTTCTGGGAAAACTTCCGCGGTGAGGCGCGCTCGATTTGGGAATGGTACCGCCGGGAACTGCCGCTCAGCCTGCGCGAAGTGCGCTATGCACTGCTGCTCTTCCTGGCACTTTTCCCGGTAGGCGTTGGATTAGGGATCTATGTGGCCGATGAACTGGTCAAGCCATACGTAGTAAGAGAAGCATCTACCGCGCAAAAAGACGTACTCAAACAAATTGATCACCTGATTTTCAACGAAAAAAGCGAGACAAAAGCGCAGGAAACAGAACAACAGACCTTCTCCATTGGCATGGGGACTATTTTCTCACACAATCTGCGCGCAACCGTTGCTGCGTTGTTTATTGCAATCGCTACTTTAGGAACTATGGGAACGCTTGCCTATCTCCTCAATATCGCCTTGCTAGGTTTGGTCTGGAGAGGAATTGAGTGGATGGGGCTTCCACCCCTGCAAATTTACCTCCTAGGGGTATTTCCTCATGGCATTTTTGAAATTCCGGCCATCTTGCTCTCTTTTTCGAGCGCCTTCTACCTTGGTGCACGGCTGATCACTCCATCCAGAAAGCCACTTTCTGTCACTTTGATCGAGAGTCTAGCACTCTGGACACGCCTTTTTATCGGGATCGTTCTTCCCCTGTTGCTCATTGCTGCCACCATCGAATCTACGCTGACCAAATATCTTTTAGAGAATTACGTAAAACTCTTGACCAATAAGTGAATGCCCATGGCTTCCCTAATCTTTCTCGGTACATCCAATGCGATTCCTTCTATGCAGCGTGAAAACACGCATCTGCTCCTTTCAGGGGAAGAACATCACATCCTGATCGATTGCTCAGGCAACCCTTTTGCGCGCTTGGAACAGGCCGGCGTTTCTCCACTTCAGCTGACCGACGTCATCCTGACCCATTTTCACCCCGATCATGTCTCAGGCATGCCCTCTTTGCTGATGGGATTGTGGCTGATGGGCTATCAACGAGAACTGCACATTTACGGCCTGGCCCATACTCTGGATCGTCTACAAAGTCTAATGGATGCCTACGGTTGGGATCGCTGGCCGGATTTTTTCCCCACCGTCTTTCATCGCCTTCCCGCGCGCGAACAGACGCCCTTGATGGAGAATCGGGAATTCCGCATTTTGGCTTCACCGGTGCATCATATCATCCCGGCCATCGGCCTGCGCATCGAGTTGCGGCAAAAGGATCGAGTGATCGCCTATTCGGGAGATACCGAGCCTTGTGAGGAGATGATCCGCCTGGCATCCGGTGCCGATGTGTTGATCCACGAGAGCGGTGGGGATGGTGTGGGACATTCAACCCCTGCGCAAGCCGCCGAGATCGCCCGCCAGGCCGAGGTCGGCACGTTGTATTTAGTGCACTACGCAAATGCCACTCCGCAGGCCTATCAAAAAATGCTGGCCGAAGCTTCTCAACACTTCTTAGGCCCGGTTTATCTCGCTCAAGATCTGATGCGATTGGAATTCTAGGAGGTGTTATGTCCCTCAAAGAAGCCTATGAACGCTGGAAACGCGAAATTCTCGAGCCTGTGCTGGCGCGCTTCCCCGAACGCAAAGCCCGCTTTGAGACTTCCTCCGGGATCAAAATGCTGCGTTTTCTCCTCCCATCCGATCCGGACGCAGATTACGAGGAGAAGCTGGGCTTCCCAGGCCAGTATCCGTTCACCCGCGGCGTTCAGCCGACCATGTATCGCGGCCGTTTCTGGACCATGCGTCAGTATGCCGGCTATGCCACGGCCGAGGAGACCAATCGGCGTTTCCGCTACCTTTTGGAACAAGGGCAGACCGGCCTCTCAGTCGCCTTCGACCTTCCCACCCAAATCGGATACGATGCCGATCATCCGATGGCTGCCGGCGAGGTGGGCAAGGTGGGAGTTTCGATCTGCTCTCTCGAGGATATGGAACGCCTTTTTGATGGCATCCCGCTGGAAAAAGTTTCGACTTCGATGACGATCAACGCCCCTGCCGGCATTTTGTTGGCCATGTATATCGCCGTGGCAAAAAAACAAGGGGCAGAAATCCGCAAGTTGCGGGGCACGATCCAGAATGACATCCTGAAAGAATATATTGCCCGCGGCACGTATATTTTTCCGCCTGAACCCTCAATGCGCCTGATCACCGACATCTTCCGCTTCTGTGCGCGCGAGGTGCCGCACTGGAATACGATCTCGATCAGCGGCTACCACATTCGGGAAGCCGGCTCGACCGCGGTGCAGGAAGTAGCCTTCACCTTGGCAAACGGCATTGCCTATGTTCAGGCGGCGATCGAGGCCGGACTGGACGTGGACGAATTCGCGCCGCAGATCTCGTTCTTTTTCAATGCCCATAACAACTTGCTCGAAGAAGTGGCCAAGTTCCGCGCCGCGCGCCGGCTTTGGGCACGCATTATGCGCGAGCGCTTCGGCGCCCGTCAGCCGGCCTCCTGGCAATTGCGCTTCCATACTCAGACGGCCGGCTCCACCCTAACGGCTCAACAGCCGGAGAACAACGTTGTGCGCGTCACCATCCAGGCCTTGGCCGCAGTGCTCGGCGGAACACAATCCCTGCATACCAACAGCATGGACGAGGCCCTATGGTTGCCCACCGAGAAATCCGTGCGCGTCGCGCTGCGCACGCAGCAGATCATCGCCTACGAATCCGGCGTCGCCGATACGGTGGACCCGCTGGCCGGCTCGTACCTGATCGAATACCTGACCGATGAAATCGAACGCCGCGCCGAAGAATACATTCGCAAGATCGACGAGATGGGTGGTGCCTTACGCGCCATTGAACGCGGCTACATGCAGGCCGAAATTCAGGAAGCGGCCTACCGTGCCCAGCAGGCCATTGAATCCGGTGAGCAGATCGTCGTGGGGGTGAACGCGTTCCAAGTCGAAGAACAGGTGGCACTGGAACGGCTCAAAGTAGATCCACGCATCGAGATAGAGCAGAAAGCTCGCTTGCAGGCGCTGCGTCAACGGAGAGACTCCCAGCGTGTAGCCGCGCTGCTCACCCATCTAGAAAACAGCGCACGGGGAAGCGAGAACCTGATGCCGATCTTTATCGAGTGTGTGGAAAACGGTGTGACCCTCGGTGAAATTTGCGCCGTGCTGCGCCAGACATGGGGAGAATACGTCGCAGAGCGTTTTTAGTCATTCCGCAGTTTGCAGTGCAAGCACCGCTTTTGCCAACAAAGTTATTACATTCCTATGCAGAGGGAATGCCAAGATTCTAAATCCGGTGCTTTGATGTCCCTACCTCAGGTATAATTCATCTTGTAGGGAAACGGTCAAGCAGGAAAGTCTCCCGCTATCGGCGCATGTCAACTTGGAGGTTCTATGGAAAAACTCGGTCGCTATGAAATCCGTGGAGAGCTAGGGCGGGGAGGCATGGCTACGGTCTACCGCGCTTACGATCCCCTGTTCGAGCGCGAAGTGGCGATTAAAGTACTGCCACCTCATTTGATGGAGGATCCCCAGTTCCGCAAGCGCTTCGAGCGCGAGGCGCGCATTGTGGCACGCTTGGAGCACCCGGCCATTGTGCCAGTTTATGATGTCGGCGAGGAAAACGGGCAGCTCTTCTTCGTCATGCGCTATATGAGCGGGGGTTCCTTGGCCGACCGACTAAAGAAAGGCCCTCTTTCCCTTCAGGAAACCTTTCGTATTCTAGAACATTTGGCGCCGGCGCTGGATGAAGCGCATGCAAAAGGGATCGTGCATCGCGATCTGAAGCCGGCCAACATTCTTTTCGATGCTTCCGGCCTGCCTTATCTTTCAGATTTCGGCATCGCAAAGGTCATTAGCGGCCAACAAACCACGTTGACGGGCGATTTTATCGTCGGCACTCCGGCCTATATCAGCCCGGAGCAGGCAAAAGGGGAAGCCGTGGATCGACGGAGCGATATTTACGCTCTGGGCGCCATTCTCTATCACATGTTGAGCGGACAACCGCCCTACCAGGCCGATACGCCGATGAGCCTGGCGTTGAAGCACATTACCGAGCCGCCGCCGGATATCTTACAGGTCAACCCCTCTTTGCCGCCGGCGCTGGCGGCTTTGATCCGCAAGGCAATGGCCAAAGACCCGGCTGAGCGCTTCGTCACGGCAAGCGCGCTAGTAGAAGCCTTGCGCAACATTCTGGAGGGCACAAGCCCTGCTTTTCTACAAGAAGCAGCTCCGACGATAGACGTCCCCGCATCTACGGTGCGCCGGGCATCGTTGCCATCAAGCCGGCGTCCCGCTTTTCTTTGGCCATTACTCGCAGGCGCACTGGTTATCCTCATAATCGCTTTTTCTCTGACAGGGATTGCGGTGCTACGTCGGACGGCTCGCCCGGTACAACCTACTATCCCATCGACTTCTCCGCCGGTTTTCACACCCACGCGCGCCGTCGCTATGCCACCCGTGACGGCCATAGCCACGAGTACTGCCACGGCTACAATCCCTCCTTCCCCCTCTCCCACCCCTCTCCCCACGGCCACGGCTACGTCCTATGCGCCTCCGATCATCGGTGGTGCCGATGCGGTTGCATTGGTCGCATCAAATGAGATTTGGTTGGCCTCGCTGGATGGTCAAAAGGTAGAGCAGCTAACCAACGACCGGGCTGCCAAGCGCAACCTGGAATGGCTCCCCGATCGCAAGCACCTGCTCTACATCACCGGTAAATGCATCAACGTGCTGAATACCGAGACGCAGGAGAGTCAGACGCTTGCCTGCTTTGAAGGAGCGACCGCCCTGGAAGCCGTGCGTCCTTCACCGGATGGAAAGTGGCTGGCGATCATCTTGGACCGTGAGCTGTACATCGTACCACTGGACTTAAAAGCGTTGGGAGGCATCCGAAATCGGTTAGGATTGCGCGCCATCATTGACCGTCAAGGGTGTTTGTTCTATAACGAGGTGGCCGTCAAGGATATGCGCTGGCCTAGCCAGGGCTTTAAGCTGGCGATGCAAGTGCTAGGCGTCAGCGGCAACCGGCGCGTGGATGCCATCGTGTTGTACGATTTCCGCAACTGTAACGCCGGCCTGCCCTTCAAGCTGGATGAGTTCCCTGCAGCACGGTTTACGATCGGTGGGTATGGGAGCAATCCCGTCATTCCCTCCTTTGATTGGGATGGTGAAACGCTCTTTGTGCTGAACGGATTCCGCCGTAACGATGGCTTCGGCGATCTGTACGAATACAATGCCGATTCGCACAAGGGGCGGGAGATCAACCCGATTCAGAACGTATGCTGCTACCGCGACGTGCGCTGGAGCCCAGACAAACGCTATTTGATCTTTGCTTTCCAGGATGTCCGTCTTGGATCGCAAGGTAAAATCGAGGTCTATTACATCCAGTATGGCACGATCGGCACAGGGATGGAATATACTCCGCTGCCGTTGCCTCCATTTTTCGTCCGCCCGGATGAGAAGCCTCAATTTGCCCTACGCCCGGTGGAATAACGATGAATACTTTTCTGCAACTTTCGTTCCTTCTGGTAATCATTTTGCTCTCGGCAAAGCTGGCCGGCTACCTAAGCATCCGTCTGAATCAGTCGGCCGTATTGGGTGAGTTACTGGTCGGTATCGTGCTTGGCCCGACGGTGTTGAATATCCTCCAGTGGCCCTTCATTGATGCTTCTCTGAAGCATATGCTCCATGACCTTTCGGAAATGGGAGTATTGCTCCTGATGTTTCTAGCCGGTTTGGAGCTGCATTTCCGCGAACTAACCCGTAACCTGCGGGTTGCCACATTGGCCGGCACTTTTGGGGTGATCCTTCCGATATTGGGTGGTTGGGGAATTGGTCGCTTGTTCGGTCTGGACTATCAGGCTGCATTTTTTTTGGGATTGATCTTGGCTGCAACCAGCGTCAGCATCTCCGCTCAAACCTTGATGGAACTCGGTCATCTCCGCTCGCGCGTTGGGTTGGGATTGCTGGGCGCAGCAGTGTTGGATGACATTCTGGCCATCTTGTTCCTCTCCGTTTTCCTGGCCCTCCTCAATGACAACGGGAACTGGCTTTCCCTGCTTGGGATCGGATTGCGCATGCTTGCTTTCCTAGCCTTGGCTTTCGGCTTCGGATTGTGGATTCTGCCACGCTGGAGCAAAACCATCGATCGCTTGCCGATCAGCCAAGGGACGCTGGCCTTTGCCCTGAGCATTATGCTGATCTACGGCGTCGCTGCAGAGACGATCGGCCATCTGGCCCCCATTACCGGTGCCTTTTTGGCCGGATTGATGTTTGCCCGAACGCATCAAAAGGAAAAGATTGTAGAAGGTGTGCATGCACTGGCCTATGGATTGTTTGTACCGATCTTTTTCATCAATATTGGTCTCTCGGTAAATGGGCGCAACCTTTCCCCTGAAATGTTCTTGTTGGCACTCGCTGTGATTTTGATAGCAGTGTTCAGCAAGTGGCTGGGGGCCGGGTTAGGAGGCTATCTTGGAGGATTCTCAAAGATCGAATCGATCCAGCTTGGCGCAGGTATGATCTCGCGAGGGGAAGTGGGATTGATCATCGCCAGTGTCGGTGCGCCGTATAATCTTGTCACCGAGGATGAGTTCGCCGTAATCGTCTTGATGGTCCTGGTCACAACGCTGCTCACGCCCGTTATTTTACGTCTCCTATTCAATGAACGAAAGGCAACGGCTCCTATTCTTGCTCCTAATGCTCCAGAAAAGGAGGATAAGTAATGTATCTCATCTTGTTTGTGCTTAACGATCCATCCAAAATGGAAGAACTTCTCTCCGGCTGGGAAGAGGAAGGGATCGAGAGGGTAACCGTTCTTTTCAGCACGGGCCTCGGCCGCCTTCGGCAATTCAAGGGATGGCGAGACGATCTTCCCTTAATTCCATCCTTGGAAGATTTCTACAAAGCCGAAGATCACTTCAACCGCACTATCTTCACGGTGGTGCGCGATCTGGATTCTGCCCATAGATTGCTCCAGGTGGCAAACAGGGTGGTTGGTGATCTCTCGCAACCTAACACCGGCATCTTACTGGTTTTGCCCTTGGTGGAAGCCTTCGGGCTGGATAAGATTGCTTAAAATCCTTCGATGATAATTTGATTCTGCCAAACTCCACACTTTTCTTGTGCGAGGAAGCATGTATCGAGTCGTATTACTTCGTCACGGACAAAGCACGTGGAATCTTGAGAACCGCTTCACCGGTTGGACCGATGTCGGCTTGACCGAGCAAGGGATGCAAGAGGCCATCCAGGCCGGGCGGCGATTGAAAGAAGCCGGCTACACATTCGATCTGGCTTTCACTTCCGTTCTGCGACGGGCGATCAAAACGCTCTGGCTGGTGCTCGAGGAAATGGAACTGGAATGGATCCCGGTCTATCGCTCTTGGCGGCTAAACGAGCGTCATTACGGGGCGCTACAAGGCCTCAACAAAGCCGAGATGGCGGCGAAATACGGGGAGGAACAGGTGAAGCTCTGGCGACGGAGCTACGACGTCCCACCGCCGCCGCTGGATTGGGACGATGCACGCCATCCACGCTTCGATCGCCGCTATGCCTTTCTGGATCCGAAAATTCTGCCGGCCTGTGAATCGCTCAAGGATACGCTGGAACGCGTTCTGCCTTACTGGCACGAGACGATCGTCCCAGCCATTCGCGACGGTCGACGGGTGCTGATCGCAGCGCACGGGAACAGTCTGCGCGCGCTAGTCAAATACCTGGATCGGATTTCGGATCAGGAAATCGTAGAACTGAATATCCCTACCGGCATCCCACTGGTCTACGAACTGGATGACGACCTCCGACCTTTGCGGCACTATTACCTGGCGACCGAAGAAGAAGTGGCACATGCTGCAGCCGCCGTCGCCGCTCAGGGAAAAGCTCGATAGAACCTTGATTTATGCGGAAAGCGGCGAGTTTTGGCTTGGCCGCACGACGATAAATTGTCGTCTATGATGGACGCCCCGTGAATGGAGCTAGGGTTGGGTGATGCTCGATCGGCTGAATGAAGTCCGAATTGTAATTCCATTTTCACACGCATAAACCACCGTGCTAGAGTTGACACCCCATGGATGGTTGGGCCATCATTCCGTTGTGCCTTTTTCCATAATTTCTTTCTCGGACACCATATAACGGACCTCTAGCTGCTCTTCGGGCTTCAACAGAGCGGCAGGGTTCTGCACACGATACAACACAGGCGTTCTGGAGGCGTTCAAGACCACGTACAGGTAATATGCTTCGCCAAAACGCTTCGCCTTGAACCACTCATTTTGGGTCAGCGCCACCGGGCCAATCTCGGCCCTGGCTTTCACTTCGATATACCGCTTCTGCCCATCGGGGGAGGTAGATCGTATGTCGAAGCCCAGGTTTTCTTTCGAGACATCTTCGGGCATCCATCCATGATCGCGTTCGTATTGGATGGCAATTTCCATTCCAATCCTCTCGATTTCCGCATCGCTCACCATAGTCGCCTTAATTGCCGGCAGGACGCGCACCGCGCCCAGGAACTGCGGCGTAGAAAGGGTCAGATGACGCTCGCGCTCCAGGGTCTGTTTCAGGTCAACTAGGGCTTGTTCGTAGCGCGCTTTCTGCTCTTCCTTGTTGCGAATGACTAGGTCCACTTTCTCGCCCTGGTTACGCCGTTCGTAGAGGGCAATCAGTTCGCCGTCCAGCTTGAGGATGAGCGCCTCCAGTGATTTCAGTCCGTATTTTTCCTTGATGGCTGCCTGTCGCTGGCGTTCCTGGAGCAGAGATTGGCGGTAGGCTTCCAGTTCGGGCAACAGTAGCTTGAGGGATTGGGATTGGAGCGAGTCGAGATTTGGCTCCTTCCCAGCAAGGGATGCCTCACCGCCCTCCTGCAAGTCCCACAGGATGGCCGGGTTGACTGGCGTGATGCTGTCGCGCTGGGTGTCGGCATACAGGGCAAACAGGCGCGTGCCGGCAACCTCGTTCTTGCCATCGCGGACCTCGCTCTGATAGAAGAGCAGAGTGCCGTCCATTACCCCATCCGGGTCGGTAAAGATCGCGCCTTCCTTGAGCGAGGATTGCAGGTTGCGCTCTACCCAGGTCAGCAGCGCCTCGAAGAGCGGGTTGCCAAAGGTAACCAATTCGGCTTGCGGTGCGCTCATGGCGGCTTCTTTATCGAAGGTGAGCAGCGGGTAGCGCTTGAGCAGGGGGCCGAACCGCTTCTTGAATCCATACTCCTCCCCAATCTGACGTAACGCGGAGGGGACGCTCTCCAGGCTGAAAAACAGAAAATTGGCCTGGCTGCCGTTCTACGGGAACGCAGAGGATCTGCTTCGGGAGTGTAAGTCGTGGGGCGCGGCAGGACCCACACTGGGCGAGAACACCGCGTTGGTGAGTGACATCCCAACCCTGATTGTGGCCG
>JBBIGZ010000031.1:0-32170 GCA_037447295.1 Chloroflexota bacterium
TGGGCTGGTTGCGTTGGCGTTCGTCTATCTGCTTCTGAACAATACGTATTTCGGGCTACGGTTGAAAGCGGTTGGAAAAAATGCCCGTGCCGCCTATTTGCTCGGCGTGCCCACCTGGCAACATATGATGCTGGCCTTCCTGCTGTGCGGCGCTCTCGGAGGGCTGGCCGGCTCCCTGCAGGTGACCGCCGTCTACCATCGCCTGATCCCTTCCATTTCCAGCGGCTATGGCTACCTCGGCCTGATGGTGGCCATGCTGGTCAATTTTCAGGCGCTCTGGGTGGCACCGGTGGCCTTTTTCTTCGCTGCTCTGAATTTGGGGAGCATTCAACTGCCGATCGTCTTGAAGCTGGACTCTAGCCTTTCCGGTGTGATTCAAGGAACCTTAGTGCTTTTTGCGCTCATGCTGGACGGCGCACGACGCTGGTTTGAACGGGAGTGAGAGCATGGAGAGTTCTGCCCTCTTGATCGGTTTTGCCGGCATTTTTGCTGCTGCAGCTCCGTTGATCTTTGCCGTGGTAGGAGAGACGATCATCGAACGTGCCGGCATCGTCAACCTCTCGGTGAACGGCACGATCTTGCTTACGGCTATGGCCGGCTTCGCCGTTGCGGTGCGCAGCGAAAACCTGTTCCTGGGCTTCCTGAGCGGAATGTTGATCGGCGCGGCCGTGGCCTTTATCGTCGCCTTCAGCAGCATTGCCCTGCGTCAATCTCAGGTGGCGATCGGCTTCGTGCTGGCCCTGCTGACCCGTGACCTGGCCTATTTCCTGGGAAATCCCTTTATGGGCCTGGCTGGGCCGCGGCTTCCCTCCTGGCATTTGCCCATCCTGAAAGATTTGCCACTCCTGGGGGTGCTCTTTTTTCGCCACGATCTGATGACCTATTTGAGCTACCTCACCATTTTGCTGGGCTGGTGGTGGATTTTCCACACCCGCCCCGGCCTGATCCTGCAGGGGATCGGCGAGCGGCCGGCAGCGGCCTATGTGCGTGGCACGAACGTCAATCGTCTGCGCTATCTTTACACCCTGGTCGGCGGTGCACTGATCGGCCTGGCCGGCCCCACCTATTCGCTGAGCGTGAAGGCCGGCTGGAAGGGTACGATCTCCGGCTTGGACGGGCTGGGTTGGATTGCGCTGGCGATCACCATTTTCGGTGGATGGAATCCTCTGCGCGCTGCCTTCGGTACTTATCTTTTCGGTTTTCTTCAATGGTTGGGGTTGGTGTTGCAGCCACGCCTGCCGGGTGTGCCTTCGCAGGTATTGCAGGTTGCGCCTTTCCCCTTGATGATCCTGACCTTGCTCCTGGTGAATATTGGCAACGCTGAATGGGTTGAACGTACCCTGGCTGCTTTGCCGGGAGACTTACGCCATTGGCTAATGCGCTTGTTGCGTGCCTTGCGTTCCAATCCACCGGCCTCGCTGGGTGTCCCGTTTGAGCGTGAGTGATGTCTCTGCAAACACGACTTTCCCGCTTTCTGGATCGCTTGATTGATGCGGCCATGCCTCTATGGGCCACCTTGTTTGCGCTGCTCATCGGGGCTATAGTGCTCCTAAGTCTGCGGGTGAACCCAATCACGGCCTATCTTGCGTTGATCCAAGGGGCCTTTGGCAGCTTCAATGCCTTTGCCGAAACCATGGTCAAGTCCACGCCCTTGCTCTTGATCGGCATTGGTATCTGCATCGCTTACCGTGGCAATGTAATCAACATTGGCGGCGAGGGGCAGATGATCGTCGGGGCGATCCTTGCGACCTGGTTTGGGCTAACCTTCACAGCATGGCCTGGCTGGCTGGTGATCTCCATCGGCTTGCTTTTGGGAATGCTCGGCGGCGCAGTGTGGGGAGGTATTCCCGGCGCGCTCAAGGCGTATTTCAACGTCAACGAAATCCTGAGCACGGTGATGATGAACGCCATCGCCGTGCAGCTGATGAACTTTTTGCTCCGCGGCCCGATGATCGATCCAGCCCAGGCCAAACAAGCCTCGAAGATCCCCCAGACGGCGCCGTTGTTGGATATCTTCCGTTTGCCACGCTGGGCACCCACGCGGCTGCATCTAGGGGTGCTGATCGCCATTTTGCTGGCTGTGGTCGTCTACTTCCTGCTTTGGCGCACAACCATCGGCTACCGTATCCGCGCGGTCGGCCTGAATCCTTCGGCAGCGCGCTATGCCGGCATACCGGTCAAGCGCTACATAGTGCTTTCCTTGGTCTTGAGCGGCATGTTTGCCGGCTTGGCCGGTGCTGTGCAGGTCTATGGCGTGAACTACCGCATGATCACCGATGGCTCGGCGGCCGGTTTTACCGGCGGCGCCGGCTTCAACGGCATCGTGGCCGCACTCTTCGGCCAATTACATCCACTCTGGACCATACCGGCCTCCATTCTCTTCGGCGCTTTGCTCGTCGGCGCCAATCGCATGCAACGTATCACCCAAATCCCTTCTGCGCTGGTGCTCACACTCAACGGTCTGGTGGTAGTATTTGTGGTGAGCAGTGAAATCTTCCGCCGGTGGCGGCAGCGCAAGCGGCAACTCCAGACGTTGATCGAGGGATCACAGGAGGGCACCTCATGAATCAGGATTTCTTCTCCCTGACGGTGCTTATCGGCATCCTGACTTCCGGAGTGCGCTTGGCGACGCCCTATCTTTATGCCGCCATCGGTGAAATGCTCGGTCAGCGCAGTGGGGTGCTCAACCTGGGGGTGGAAGGGCAAATGCTCATGGGCGCTTTTGCCGCTTTTTACGTCACTTATGTGACCGGTAACCTGGGATGGGGTCTGATCGCGGCATTGGCCGTTGGGGCGCTCATGGGGCTGGCTATGGCCTTTGTTACCGTTCATCTACAAGCCCAACAAGGCATCAGCGGCATCGGTTTTTACCTCTTCGGTCTGGGGCTGAGCGATCTGCTCTTCCAGAAACTGGTCGGCACGGTGCGCACCGTCAGCGGTTTTCCGAAGATCGAATTGCCGGTGCTAGGGCAAATCCCGTTTCTGGGAGAGATCCAGAAACTGGTCGGCACGGTGCGCACCGTCAGCGGTTTTCCGAAGATCGAGTTGCCGGTGCTAGGGCAAATCCCGTTTCTGGGAGAGATCTTTTTCCAGCACAATTTGCTCGTCTACCTAGCCTATTTGTTGGTGCCGTTGGCCTGGTTTGTGCTCTATAAGACAACGTTGGGATTGAAAATCCGCGCCGTGGGTGAAAATCCGCAGGCCGCCGATTCCCTGGGCGTGAGCGTGGCGCGCGTGCGTTACTTTACCATCATCCTGGGTGGAATGCTTTCGGCTTTGGGCGGCGCTTCCCTTTCGGTGGGCTTGCTGAACGTCTTTCAGCAGAACATGACCAGCGGCATGGGCTTCATCGCTGTGGCGCTGGTGTATTTTGGCGCCTGGAGCCCGCTGGGAGTATTGCTGGGCGCCTGGATCTTCAGCATGATCAACGCGTTGCAGCTCTGGATGCAGATCCTGGGCGTCCCCATCCCATCTGACATTGCCATCATGCTTCCTTACGTGATGACCATTCTGGTCCTCGTCTTCGCCGCTTTGCGCACACGTGCTCCGTCTGCATTGACCAAACCGTTCACTCGCGAAGGATAGAAGGAGGTGATAGCCCCGAAAAAAAAACTGCCCCATGTTTCGTCCATCCGTTTTCCGTAAATTCCATGAGGAGAAGAAACTATGAAACGCTATCTGACAATTGTGCCCCTTTTGCTGATTGCCCTGCTCCTGGCCGCCTGCGCGATTGTGCCCCTTTTGCTGATTGCCCTGCTCCTGGCCGCCTGCGCGCCGAAGCCAACGCCGACAGCGCCTCCTGCCCAGACCCAGGCTCCGGCCGCGCCGACCCAGACTCCCGCGCCGACCGAAGCACCGACGACCGCCGCGCCGAAACCCTTCCGCGTGGCCGTGGTTATGCCCAGCGCCATCAATGATATGGCCTTCAGCCAGAGTATGTACGATGCCCTGGTGGCGATCCAGAACATAATGGGCAAGGACCGCTTCGAGTTTGTCTACTCGGAGGGGATGTTCAACGTGGATGATGCCGCCGCCGCCATCCGTGACTATGCCTCTCAGGGTTTCGATCTGGTGATTGCCCACGGTTCGCAATACGGCTCTTCGCTAAAGGAGATCGCCCCAGATTTCCCGAATACTAGCTTCGCTTGGGGTACTACGGTCGACACATTTGGGTTGCCGAACGTCTTTGCCTACGAAGCCGCCTCGCATGAGGGTGGCTATGTCAACGGCGTGATGGCCGCGTTGATGAGCAAGAGCAAGGTCATCGGCGTAATCGGCCCGATCGAAACCGGCGATGCAAAACTCTATGTGGATGGCTTCAAAGCTGGTGTGGCCTCGGTGGACCCGAACATTACGGTGAACGTCAACTACATCGGTTCCTTCTCGGATACTGCGCTGGCCGCCGAAGCAGCGAACACGCACATCTCTGCCGGCGCCGATGTGCTCACCGGCACGGCGCAAATGGTGGTCGGTGCGATTGGGGTGGCGAAAGATAAAGGCGTGCTCTGGTTCGGCACGCAATCCAGCCAAGCCTCCCTCGCCCCCAACATCGTCGTCGCCACGCAGGTTTACCATTGGGAAGTGGCACTACAGGAGATGATCGATCTCATCCAGAGCGGCACCCTGGGTGGCAAATCGTTCACCATCAACCTGGCCAACGGCGGTGAGGTGATCGAGTTCAACCCGTCTTTCGATGTGCCTGCCGATGTGAAGGCCAAAGCCCAGCAGACGATCCAGGGCATCATCGACGGGAGCATCAAGATCGAGTTGCCGAAATAAACACTTCGCGGTGGAGGGTGGGGTGATCTCACTCCACCCTCTTCCCGAGGGAGGGGAATTCCGTGTCCGTCTCTGTTCAACGACCACGGCTTGAATCGGTTGAGATGCGCGGCATTGTCAAGCGCTTTCCGGGCGTCTTGGCAGTCGATCATGTGGATTTCGATGTGCATGCCGGTGAAGTGCATGCCTTGTTAGGGGAAAATGGCGCCGGCAAGACTACCCTGATGAAAATCCTCTATGGCATGTATCGTGCTGATGGAGGCGAAATCTGCCTCAATGGAGAGCGCGTTCACTTCAACTCGCCGCTAGATGCCATCCAACGCGGGATCGGCATGGTTCATCAGCACTTCATGCTGGTGGAAACGCTCACCGTGGTCGAAAACGTAGCCCTGGGATTGCCCTCAAGTCGTGCTTTGCTCACCGATCTCGATCGTGTCGCCAAGCAGGTATTGCACCTGGCCGAGCGTTATCGCCTGCAAATCGATCCTTGGGCCTATATCTGGCAGCTTTCGGTCGGACAGCAGCAACGGGTCGAGATTATCAAGGCGCTCTATCGCGGTGCAGATGTGCTTATCCTGGATGAGCCGACTGCGGTGCTCACGCCACAGGAAGTAGAGGAACTTTTCCAAATTATTCGCCAAATGGTCCAGGAAGGGCACGGCATTGTCTTCATTTCGCATAAATTGCACGAAGTGATCGCCATCAGCGATCGGGTGACCGTCTTGCGCGATGGGCGGAAGATCGGCACTCGTCCCACGCAGGAGATCACAAAAGAAACGCTGGCCAACTGGATGGTAGGACGTCCGGTTTCACCGGCGCTGAATCCGGGTGGCGGGGAACGGGGGCCGCTTTGTCTGCGGCTAGAAGATGTTTCTTGTCTAAACGATCGCGGCGTAAGTGGCTTGAAGGGGATTTCGCTAGAGGTCTATCATGGCGAAATTTTGGGCATTGCCGGCGTATCGGGCAATGGGCAGCGCGAATTGGCCGAAGTGATCGCCGGTTTGCGCCCTCTCACGGCCGGCCGGCTCTGGTTGGAGGAAGAGGAGATCACCGCGCTTTCGCCAGCCGAGCGTACGTCGCGCGGCATGGCCTATATTCCGGAAGAACGGATGCGGGATGGCGTTATTCGTGAATTCAGCGTGGCCGAGAACTTGCTGCTGAAAAATCATCCTCGCCCGCCCTTTGCTCGTTCGACTTTTCTGCGTTTGAAGGAAATAGCCCAGCACGCCGATGTTCTGATCGAACGTTATCAGATCAAGACACCTTCCCGCGAGACGCCGGTGCAGAGCCTTTCCGGGGGGAATATCCAGAAGGTAGTGTTGGCGCGTGAACTTTCGGCTGCGCCGCGCTTCATCCTCGCCGCCCAGCCGACCCGCGGGTTGGATATCGGCGCCACGGAATACGTGCGTTCTCAATTGTTGGCCCAGCGCCAAGCCGGGGTGGCGATCCTGTTGATTTCCGAAGATCTGGATGAAATTCTGGCGCTGGCCGATCGCATTGCGGTCATGTATGAGGGAGAAATCATGGATATCCTGCCGCGTGCTCAAGTCACGCCCGAGAAACTGGGCCTGTTGATGGCCGGCGTGCGCGCAGAAAGTACAAAAGCCAGCCTTTAGAGCCGCTCTGCATTCCACTCCACGGTCTACCGTCTACGGTCCACCGTCCATAGAGCCGGATAAAGCCGTGGCCAATTTCCCCACACGAAAAGCAGCAAGGCGAAAAGCTCCAGAAAGCGGCCGGGAAGCACCATGTTCCATGATGGAATCCAGCTCAGCCAAATGCCCAGGTTGAGCGTGAAGAAAGCGATCCAGCTCCAGGTTTCGTTGCCTCGGGGGCGGGTCGGACCCAAGCGCGGCAAAATCCAGAAGGCAACCCCCATAGCGAACTGGGTCATCCAGCCGATCAATACACTTTCCACGTGCAAAGGCAAAAGTGCCCACAAGAACGGAGCAAACGGTATTCCCTTCTGTGTAAGAATCAGGCTGCCGAACGTGAAGCCGAGAAGCAGATAGATTAGGGATGCGCGGAGGAAATACTGCGTCAGGCGAGGCATCTTAACGTCCTTTGATCCTTGGCCAGATATTGACAAAAAACGCCACCCCGGCCAGCCATTGCAGAAGGGCGCTGAAAATCAACATCCATCCACCCAACGGCGAAGGGCGTATGCTCTGAAGCGGCTCGAAGAAAAGGCGCAGCAATACGCCAACGTTCAGAGCGATAAGCGCCGTCCAACCGGTCCATACAGGGCCGCGCGGTTGCTCTTTGCTGTGCGCCGGGAACATCCAGATGGCAATGCCGAAGATGAGCTGCGTCAACCATCCAAAGGTGAGTACATGCAAAAAGGTGGGAAAGAGGTTGAGAGAACGTCCAAGGCCCGTGTTTTGGAAAATGCCCAGGATCAATCCCAAGAGCAGATAGAGGAGCGAAGCTTTGACAAACCAGCGTGTGGGCTGCGGCATGTCACCCCTTGCGGGCGAAAGAAATAGCCATCATGGCCAGAAAGATCAGAATGGCCAGCGCATTCACCATGCCACCCCATTGTCGCAATGAGGTTTGCATGCGCCAATCACCAAAGATGCGTAAGGCCAAGGAAGCGTGGAGTAACAATAGGGGTAGGTAAAAATGGGGAGAAAATTGCGCCATCCGGCCTATGATTGCCGGGAAAATGATCAGAGCATGACCAAAGATCATTGAGATGACGAAGCCGACGAAGAACGTGTGAAGAGCGGCATCGTAAGCCGGGCCGGCATACACGGCTCCGTAGATCAGGAAGAACACTCCAGAAAGTCCCAACCACAAGAAACCGCTTGCCAGAGCGATAGCGATATAGCGGGTGATCGGAGCAGGATGTCTTAAATTGTGAATAGCCAAATCAAAGCGTAGGAACCATGCGCTCAATGCCAGGAAAGCCAGCCCTTGTAAACGGGAAGCAAGGTTTTGATCCCAGGCTGTCAGTAAGGCTCCCAAGAGCAACATCCCCACAGATACCCAAAAAAGTTGCCGTTCTTTTCCTGCTGGTCGCAGCACGCGCTGCAGCTCCAAACGTTCGCCGGCGATGGTGAGGAGCAGAAAGGTTATCCACCAGAGCACAACGCGGAAGATCGGCCAGCCGGCCAACCAAAGCAGGTTGCCGATCGTCCAGGCTCCACCCCCTAAAAGCAAGGTAAGGGTGTGGAGCTGAGATTCGCGCTGCCACATCGCCCACAGAATTGCCACCATTCCCAAGCTGCCCAGGGTCATCAACAGAGCGCCCAGGGGAGGATACAGAAACAGGGTGATCCATCCTGCTCCGCTGGCCAGGGGAGCAAGGAACATCCACCGTTGACGTAACGCCACGGCGCGTTCAAGAGGGATCAAAACCCCCAGAAAGCCCGAAACCATTAGCGGACCATGGGCAATGGCCAGCGTTGAAAAGTCAGGCAGAACCCATCCTATGCGCAAGAGGCCAGCCCAAAGCCCGAACAGCAATGCTAGAATGGCCAATCCCATCAAAGGAAAAGGAACCCGATGATCCTTCATGCCCTAAAGATAACCTCTATGGAGAATGTTTTCTTTGCGATGGCGCAAAGAATAGCCGATCCCTTTGCAAAAAGAGAGGATTTACAGGATTGACAGGGTAGACTTTTGCCAGGAAAAGGTTTTGATACCAAAACATGGTCAGCGCAAATGGAGAACCGTCAGGCCTACATGAGAGTGCCATACAAAACCCCTGATATGTTTGATTTCACCGCAAAACGTCCTTTCACTACGAAAGGACATGCCGTCAGAGCATTTCAAGTTTTGAGATCCAAATATCTGCAATAAAATCGCAATACTTTGTGCTCTTTGCGAGATTTATTCTTAAAAAGTTTTAGTCGTAACCCGTTCGTATTTTTCCGTGTCATCCGTGTTCGTCCGTCTCCTATTGAATCGAGCCTATCTGGCAGACATAGTTTTTGCAGTAGAGTCATGTTTCGGGCCGATGACTTTATGATGGCTGGAGCTATTCTAAGGTCACAAGAGCGGCTCTGATTTGGTTGATGGACATCCAGGGCACACAGTACAAAAAACGAGCCACGACTATAGGATTTTGATACCCAGAGTGATAAGGAATGCTGCCGTGTCTTGCACAGGATCAATTTGGGCAGAACCCTCACGAGCCGCGGGAAGAGCCTCCGGTGCGCATATCAAGCCCCTCGCCTAATACAAAGAGCTCATGTGGATTGCGTAGAACGATCTGTTCCCGACGGACTGTGATCCATCCTTGTTGTTCCCATTGGCTCAGCGTCCGGCTGACGCTGAAGAGGGTGGTATCGCAAAGTTCGGCCAAGGTCTGACGGGTGAGGCGCATATCGATCAAAATTCCTTCGGCAGTTTCGCGCCCCATTTGGGATGCCAGACGTAACAGCAGGCGTGCTAATCGCTGTTCCACCCGCTGACTGGCCAGCTCCGCCAGACGGGTATGTGCATCTTCCAGGTGTTCATACACGATATGGAATAATTTTCTGAACAGTTCTGGATAACGCACCAGCAGACTATAGAAGCTTTCTGCTTCCCAGACCAGAGCTTGACTAGCTTCCAGAGCCTGCGCTGTGACCGGGTATCCTTTTTCCGGCCGGATGGCGGCTACAGCGCCGAACATCATACCGGGGGTGACGATGCGCAGGCCGATCTGCTTGCCATCGGGTGTGAGGCGGAAAACGCCGAACATCATACCGGGGGTGACGATGCGCAGGCCGATCTGCTTGCCATCGGGTGTGAGGCGGAAAACGTGAACCCGTCCCAGAGTAAGAAAGTACAAATGGGAGGCATCATCACCTTCCATGAAGAAGAAGCTCCCCTCTTCCATGCGCCGTTGCAAAGCCATCCTTTCCAGTGTTTGCAGTACCGCAGGCGAGAGATTGGCGAACAGAGGAGAAGAAAGGAGATCCATTGCCGGCAAATTGTATCAGAAATAGTTGGGATTGGTAAGCTACGTATAACAAATAGGCGAGTAACTGTTCAAACGCTGGTAAAGTCAGTAGACCGAAAAAATCTTTCCACTTTGCCTGACGTATCAAGTTGCTTTAGGGAAGAGGACTGCAAAACCCGGCAAATAAGGCCCTCTTCTCCCACCATGGACTGCCGGGAAGCGATTTTACCAATCTATGAACAGCCACCATCGCAGTGACTGTTCGTAAATTGGTAAACACCCTCTTGACAAAATTGTAGATCCGAGATATTATTAGAACAAAAGTTCTAAAAATGTCCGCTCCTTCTCCACTCCTCTTGAAAGCCCTTACGGAACTGGGGAGAGAGATTCGGCAAGCACCTCGTCCAACGCTGGAAGAAGTGCTTGAGGAGTATCTCCCTTTCCCGCGATCGGCGATTTTCTTCGGCGTTGCTGAGGATAGATTGCCGGTTTTGCTCGATCTCGGCAATGCTGCGGTTGGTGCTCTGCTGCTGTTGGGCGATCGGGGTAGTGGCAAGACCCATCTGTTACGCACCGTCGCCCGCGCCTTGATCCAGACCAAAGATGCCGCCCAAGTGCGCTTTACCGTGATCACGCGGAGACCGGAGGAGTGGGAAGACCTGCGCGAAGCCTCTCATTGTGACGGGGTTTTCGGCGCTTCCGAGAACCGCGCTGCAGATATGCTCTATTCCCTGGCTGCCCGCGGCCACGCAGATCGCGAACGCAGCGTTACGCTGCTCTTTCTGGACGATCTCACCCTGGTGCAAGGCCTGGAATACGAGATCCGCTTGCATACCCAGTGGCTGTTGGCACGCGGCCCAAAGCGCAAAATCTGGCCTGTGGTCACACTGGTGGCGCAAGACTTTTTTGAAATGCAATCCTGGACCGCTCTGATGCATACCTATCTTTTCGCCCGCATTGCCGATTCGCGCCATATGCAGCAGCTCGGTGATAGGCTCTCCTTGCCGCCTGAGTCACCATGTGGGAATCTGCGACCCGGCAAAGAATATGCGCTCACAGAAGGAGAGCATTGGTTGCGTTTCTGGATACCCGAAAAGGGGCCAGGAGGTCTCAAATGAATGTCGGAATGCTCTGGTTTGATAACGATCCGAATACGCCGTTCGTAAAGAAAGTGCAACGGGCGGTGGAATATTACCGGCGCAAATACGGTCGAGAGCCGAACCTTTGTTTGGTACATCCGAGCGTTCTGAGCGCCGGGGAAGCCGAATCTCTCGCCAACGGTGTTGCCGTTCGCCCCTATCGTTTTGTTTTGCCCGGCCATTTCTGGATCGGCATCGAAGAGAACGAGCAGGCTGCGCATTCGGGCAACGGACGCTCGCGCCCTCGGACGCTTTCGGAGCCGACCTTAGCCGGTAGGTCGTCTTCCTAATCCGTCAGGTCCCCGCAGAGCACGATCAGCATGGCCAGAGCGGCCTCTTCGGTGTGGGTCAGGCTGAGAGACCAATCCTGCCATTTCTGTGCTTTGATTTTCTGCGCCGCGTTACCGTGAAAACGGAGATGCGGCGCTCCTTTTTCGTTAATCACCACTTCGATCTCTCGCCAACCTACCTCGCCGATGCCACACCCTATTGCCTTGGCCGCAGCTTCTTTGGCGGCAAAACGAGCGGCGAGCGATGCTACTCGCCCGCCGCTTTGTTCGATTTCGGTTTCTGTAAACAATCGGTTCAGCAACCGTTGACCGTGCCGCTGCAGCGCCTCGTCAAAGCGTTGAAGGGAGATCAGGTCAACGCCGCTGCGCAGGTGCATGGCCTTAATCTCCGGCCGAAGTATCCGGCAGATCCGTCCACTGCGAAGATCCACCTTTCAGCGACTTCAAATGTTTCAGGCGATCGGGGCGGAACCCGGTGCCGGCCGGGATGAGCTTCCCGATGATCACGTTCTCTTTCAGGCCGTAGAGCGGATCAGTGGCTCCGGCAATGGCGGCGCCGGCTAGGACCTTGATCGTGTGCTGGAAGGAGGAAGCCGCCAAGAACGAATCGGTGCTCAGAGAGGCCTTCGTCACGCCCAGGAGCACTTCCACGTAGCGCGCTGGCTGTTTGCCTTCGGCCAGCAGCTGCTCGTTCACCCGGCGGATTTCCAGCCGATCGACCAAATCACCCGGCAGGTAGTTCGTATCTCCAGGACGGATCACCTGCACCTTGCTCATCATCTTGCGCAGGATGACCTCGAAGTGCTTATCGTGAATGTTCTGACCCTGCGAGCGATACACTTTCTGAATTTCGCTCAGGAGGTAGAGCTGGCAAGCTTCGCGTCCCTGGATGCGCAGGATGCGATGTGGGTTCAGAGAACCTTCGGTGAGCGGTTGCCCCGCTTCCACTCGATCCCCATCTTTGACCAGCAAACGGATGGCAACCGGAATTTCGTAGACCTTTTCTTCTTTTTGATCGTAAGATACGATCACCTGGTTGCCTTCCAGACGCACCCGACCGCCGTGCTGGGCCAGGATCGAAGCATCTTCTTTGACCGCCAGCACTGCCCCGGCGCGCACCTCTTGACCATCTTCTACTACAATGCTCCAATCTTCCGGAATGCTGTAGGTATCGCTGACCAGCTCGCTATGTTGAACGCGAACTTCGCGGATATCGGCGTACCGATCGGATTGGAAAATGCGCACCGTCCCGGCAATTTCAGAGACGACGGCCTCACCCTTGGGTTGCTTTCGTGCCTCAAAGAGCTCTTCAACGCGTGGTAGACCGGTTGTAATATCGCCACCTGCGGCGACGCCACCGGTGTGGAAAGTTCGCAGGGTCAGCTGGGTGCCCGGCTCACCGATCGATTGGGCGGCGATGATGCCAACGGCCGTGCCCAGTTCCACCAGGGTGCCGCGGCCGAGGTCGATGCCGTAGCATTTGGCGCATATGCCGTATTGCAATTCGCAGGTGAGCGGCGAGCGCACTTTCACCTCGCTCACGCCGGCAGCGACGATCTTACGCGTCAGTTCATGGTCGAGCAAATCGTCCCGTTCGGCCAGCACTTCCCCGGTCTTCGGATCGATCACGCGCTCGGCCACCACCCGCCCATAGAGGCGTGCGCCCATCGATTGGCCAGCCACATCATCGGACTTGCGGATGACAATGTACTCACGGGTGCCGCAATCGTATTCGTTGATGATCACATCTTGCGCCACATCCACCAAACGTCGGGTCAGGTAACCGGCATCGGCCGTGCGCAAGGCCGTATCTGCCAAACCTTTACGGGCACCGTGGGTGGAGATGAAGTATTCCAGCGCCGTCAGGCCTTCGCGGAAATTCGAGCGAATGGGCAACGGGATGATGCGCCCGGAAGGATCGGCCATCAGACCGCGCATACCGGCCAATTGCGAAATCGTGGAAAATCCACCTTTGGTAGCGCCGGAGTTCGCCATGGTTGCCAGGTTGCCCTCTGGGTCCATGTGGCGTTTGACTGCCTCTGCCACGCGTTCGGTGGCCTTCTGCCAAATTTCGATTTCGCGCTCGTTGCGCTCCTGATCAGTCAATAGACCGCGGCGATAATCGCGCTGCACCACCTCAACTTGTTGCAAGGCATCTTGGATAATCTGAGTGCGATCCGGTGGGATGGTGATATCGGAAATGGCTAGGGTGGTGCCGGAGCGCATTGCGTATTCAAAGCCCAAGTCCTTAATGCGATCGGCAACCTCAGTGGTCACATCCTGACCGCAAATTTCGTAGACTTCGGCGATTAGGTCCTTGACGCCGCCTTTATCCAGCAAGCGGTTCACAAATTGGACCTCGGGCGGGAGCACCTGATTGAGCAAAACCCGGCCGACGGTGGTCTGCAGGAAAACCCGTTGCGGTTGGGCTAACCGATTGTTGTGCTCATCGTACCAGGTCTGCACCCATACCTTGATACGGGTATGTGCATCCACCTGCCCTAGCTGATAGGCCATGAGCACCTCGTCCATCTCTACAAAGGCACGCCCATCCCCTTTGTGTGGCTCGCGGTGCTCCATTGTGAGGTAGTAAATGCCCAACACCATATCCTTAGAGGGGGAGATGATCGGTTCCCCATCGGCCGGCTTGAGCAAGTTCTTCGAGGAGAGCATCAGTTCGCGGGCTTCCTGCACTGCCTTCTGCGAAAGCGGCACGTGCACGGCCATCTGGTCACCATCGAAGTCGGCGTTGAAAGCCGTACAAACCAGTGGGTGGAGCTGGATGGCCGAACCTTCGATCAGGATCGGTTCAAAGGCCTGAATACTCAACCGGTGGAGGGTGGGAGCACGGTTAAGCAGGACAGGGCGCTCTTTGATCACTTCTTCGAGCACTTCCCAAACTTCCGGCCGTCCACGCTCGATCAGGCGACGCGCTCCCTTGATGTTATTCGCAAAGCCACGCTGGACCAAGCGTGCCATGACGAAGGGGCGATAGAGCTCCAGCGCCATCGTCTTCGGCAGACCGCATTGATAGAGCTTCAATTGCGGGCCGACGACGATCACCGAACGCCCGGAGTAATCCACGCGCTTCCCCAGCAGGTTGCGGCGGAAGCGTCCTTTCTTCCCCTTGAGCATATCGCTCAGGGATTTCAGCTCACGGCGTCCACGGCGGCTGAGCGCCTTGCCGCGCTGGCTGTTATCAATTAGGCTATCAACAGCCTCCTGGAGCATGCGCTTTTCGTTGCGGATGATCACATCCGGGGCGCCGAGCTCTAGCAGACGCTTGAGACGATTGTTACGGTTGATGACGCGCCGGTACAGATCGTTTAGGTCCGAGGTGGCGAAACGCCCACCATCGAGCTGGACCATTGGGCGCAGTTCCGGCGGAATGACCGGCAACACCGTCAGGATCATCCACTCCGGGCGATTTCCGGAACGTCGGAAGGCTTCCACCACCTTCAGCCGCGTAGTGGCCTTCTTGCGCTTTTGCTTCGATTTGGAGGTGCGGATTTCATGCCAGAGCTCTTCGGCCAGCTTATCCAGGTCGAGCCGGCGGAGGATATCATAGATGGCCTCTGCACCCATATCGGCCCGGAAGACCTGTCCCCAGCGTTGTTTCAGTTCCCGATAGCGAGTCTCGCTCAGGAAGGTCATTGGGCGCAGATCCAAAAGTTCATCGCGCAGACGGGCATTCTGGTTTTGCGAGAGGAAGGTCTGATCTTCGAGCTGCAGGCGCAAGGCCTCCATCTTTTCTTCTGCTTCGGCGCGCACGCGGGCGATCTCCATCTTGATCGTCTCGAGCTCGTGTTCCTTTTCGGCGCGCACTCGACTTTCAATCGCTTCCAGCTGGCTACGAACGAGCTGTTGCAAACGAGATAGGTGACTTGAAGAGACTTTCTCACCGGCTTCTACGATGACTTCCCCGTTGATGGCGAAATGCACAGGAGCGGAAAGAGTTTGCCCGCTCTGCTCCTGGAGCATTCTCTCCAATCGCTGACCCTCTTTGATCACCGGGTCGAGCTCTTCGGCGATGCGCTCTTCATAGGCGCGCTCGATTTGTTCCTGTCGCTGACGCAGCTCGGCAAGCACACGATCGCGGCCCAGCTTGATCTCGGCGATTTGGGCGTTGATCTGGTTCTCCTGCTCGCGCACCGAGACCGAAATTTCATCTTCCAAACGTTTGAGGGCTTTCTGGCGCGCCTCTTCGTCTACATAGGTCACAATGTACTGGGCAAAATAGAGTACACGGTCGAGGTTGCGCCGGGAAATATCGAGCAACAGGCCAACATAGGAAGGAACGCGCCGGGTGTACCAGATGTGCGCGACCGGGGCGGCCAGGGCAATGTGCCCCATGCGCTCGCGGCGCACTTCGGCTTTGGTTACCTGCACACCGCACTTATCGCAAGTGATCCCCTTATAGCGTGCGTTCTTGTATTTTCCGCAATAACACTGATAATCTCGCGTAGGGCCGAAAATAACTTCACAGAAAAGGCCGTCTTTTTCGGGGCGCAGGCGGCGATAGTTAATCGTTTCGGGCTTGAGCACCTCCCCATGTGACCAGGAGAGAATGGTCTCCGGCGAAGCAAGGCTAATACGGAGGGCGACTAATTCTTTTGTTTCCACTGCTGGCTCTCCTCAAAGAGAAAATATCCGGATGCCTTTGATATAGCAAAAGACAAACAAAGACAAGCGCCGTGAGTTGTTTTCTCACGCGCTCGTCATGTTTGTGTCGGTGCTGGCAGGGCAGATTATACTGTCACCCTGCAGCAGCCGTCAAGGTTCAGCTCACTCTTCCTTCCGAGCTTCGAGTTCCTTCTTATGGGCCTCGATGATGCCGGCGGCGATATGTTGTGGCACGATCTCGTAGCGATCGAATTCCATCGTGAAGTAGCCACGGCCACCAGTCAACGAACGGAGCTGGGTAGTGTAGCGGAGCATTTCGGCCAGTGGAACATAGGCCAAGATCACCGTGTTTTTGCGTTCGCTCTCCGTGCCCAGCACGCGCCCGCGTCGGGTGTTGAGATCGCTCATCACATCGCCCATGTTGGCTTCTGGCACGACCACCCGTACCTTCATGATTGGCTCGAAGAGCACCGGGCCGGCATCTTGCACGGCCAGCTTGAAGGCCTCACGTCCGGCAATTTCAAAGGCGATCGGCTTGGAGTCTACCGGGTGTTCCTTCCCATCGTAAACTACCACTTTGACGTTGCTCATCGGATACCCGGCTATGACGCCTTGCTCCATAGCATTGCGAATGCCCTTTTCGATCGCCGGCAGGAAGGAGCGCGAAAGGTTCATGCCGACCAGCTCGTCGGTGAACTCGAACTCGGCATCCGGGAGAGGCTCGATGCGCAGATGGACCTCGCCGAACTGACCGGCGCCGCCCGTCTGCTTCTTGTGGCGATATTGCGCAGTGGCCTTGCGCGTGATTCCCTCGCGATAGGGCACTTTCGGTTCCATCGTTACCAGGCCGACCTGGAACTTGGTCTCGGCGCGGCGGATGGCCACGTCAATATGCTGATCGCCCATCCCCTGCAGGATCGTCTGCCCCGTGGCCGGCTCGTTGTACCAGGAGAGGGTCATATCTTCCTCGCATAGGCGCGTCAGGGTGGGGGTGATCTTGGCAGCATCGGCCTGGGTCTTGGGTGCAATCGCCACGCGGTAGAGCGCTGTAGGATATTTCGGCACCGGGAGGATCAGCGGGTGACCCTTATCACAGAACGTATCCCCGGTTGCCGTAACGCTGAGCTTGGAGACCACGGCAATATCGCCCGGATAGACGACCTTCACCGGCAAGGATTCTTTGCCACGCTGCACATGTAACCCGGCCATGCGCTCTTCTGCCCCTTTGGTCTGATTCCACACGCGGGCATCGGCCTGCACCGTGCCGGAAAAGACACGGAAATAGGTCATCTTGCCGACGAACGGATCGGCGGTTGTTTTCCAAACATAGGCGGCCAGGGGAGCATCCGGCCGCGGCTGGAGTTCCACTTCCTGACCATCTGGAGTCTGGGCTTTGCGCGGGGTGGCTTCCAAAGGTGAAGGCACGAGATCGAGAATCGCCTGGAGCAAGGGCAAGATGCCGATCTCGGCAGCGCCAGCTGCGCAGAAGACGGGGATAAAGCTTCCGTTCTGAACAGCTTTTTTCAGGCCGCGCATCACTTCTTCATCGCTCAATGAGCCACCTTCCAGGTATTTTTCCAGCAATTCATCTTCCCCTTCCGCAGCCGCTTCTACCAATGCCTGACGCGCCTCTTCAGCAGCAGCCTTGAGCTCAGCCGGGATTTCGGAAGCCGTTTTCCCATCCCCAAGATAGGCCTTCATGCGCAAAAGGTCGATCACGCCCTTGAAGTTTTGTTTTTCCCCGATCGGCAACTGCACTTTGATCAAGCGGGCAGCAGAAAACTCGGCGACCGAAGTCAGGGCCTTCTCAAAGTTGGCATTCTCGCGGTCCATCTTATTGATCACCACAAAGCGTGGCACGCCGGCTTCTTCAGCATATTGCCAGGCGATCTCGGTGCCCACTTCCAGGCCGGCTACTGCATCTACGATCACCAGCGCGGTTTCAACCACCGAAAGTGCCGAGATCACCTCGCCGATGAAATCGGGAAAGCCCGGAGCATCCAGCACATTGATCTTGTATCCCCCGAATTCGACGGGCAAAACAGCGGTGTAGATTGAAATCTTGCGGCGAATTTCTTCTTCATCGTAATCGGAAACTGTCGTACCATCTTCCACCCGTCCCAGGCGGGTCGTTGCCCCCGTTGCATGCAAAAAGGCCTCTCCGAGCATCGTCTTTCCGGCACTCCCGTGCCCGATCAATGCTACATTTCGCAAAAACTCAGTGGTATACTCTTTCATAACGGATCCCTTCCTGAAGTAGGATTGGCATCGTGCGTTAGCCCGTTGATTGTAAAAGAAGACAGGTGAACTGTCAAACAAAAACCTTGCTGTCAGGAAACTCGTCCAAGGAGGATTTTATGGGAGAAGCTTTTGAAGTTCTCGAGGGCTACCTCTGGGCTTATTCCGTCCTGTGGGTGAGCGCTATCCTTCTGGGAATTGCCGGCTTTATGCTGTTACGTCGCAGGCGTGGTCTGGGCGAATGGATTGCCTTTGGCACTTTGTTCTCCACCATTGTTGTTGCCTGGGTGATCCTGCATCCGCGGCCCAGCTACCTGAGCGAAGATGCCGCCCAAGTCGTGGCTCAGATCGGGCAAGGGACCCCGGTCCTGCTCGAATTCCAATCCCCATTTTGCATTGGATGTGTTGCTCTTCGACCGTTAGTAGATGAGGTCGAACAAAAATATCATGGTCAATTGCGCGTGATCCGCGTGAACATCCAAAGTTCCAGCGGAAGGGAGTTAACGCGCTATTTTGGTTTTGAATACACTCCCACTTTTATTTTCTTTGATGCCCAGGGACAAGAACGCTGGCGAAGCGTTGGACAGTTCGATCCGCTCAAAGTAGCCGAAAGTCTGGCCACACCGTAGCCATGCTTCCCGATCCTGCACCCACTCATGGACCTTGGGCCGATCTGGCGTGCCCTGGCCTCGGCCCGACCGAAGCCGATTTCACCGTGATCGGCGTCCCGTATGAAGGAGGCGTCAGCGCACGAGGCGGAGCAGCTCAGGGTCCGGCGCGCCTGCGCTTCTGGTCCCAACACCTGACGCCGTTCGCCGAAGATCGGACTTCGCTTAAGTCCCTACGTGTTTGCGATTTGGGCGATCGTTCGATTTCCGATCCTTTCCAAGATTTTCCGACCCTACGCAGCGAAATCCGCGCTTTGCCGAACATCCCGATCGTCTTCGGCGGCGATCATTCGATCTCCATCCCCGTCATTCAAGGGCAGATCGAACGCTTTTCCGATCGCCGTTTGGCGCTACTTTGGCTGGATGCCCATCCCGATCTATGCGATGTGTTCAACGGCTCCCGGCTCTCTCATGCCTGCGTGTTACGGCGGGCTTTGGAAAGTGGCTTGCGCCCTCAGGATGTCATCCTGATCGGCTTGCGCTCGTGGGAAGATCAGGAAATCCCGCTGCTGGAAAAGGAGCCTTTTCACGTCTATTCTGCCGCACAAGTGGCAGAAAGAGGGATTCGGACGTTTCTCGGCGAGATTCGTTCTATTCTACGCAATTATGATGCCATCCACATTTCCCTGGATATTGACTGCCTGGACCCGGCCTTCGCCCCCGGCACCGGCATACCGGAGGGCGGTGGTCTGAGTACCCGTGACTTGATGACCTTGCTGCAAGATTTGCGCGGGCTTCCCCTCGTCGGGTTAGACCTGGTTGAGGTCGCTCCGCCACTCGATCCTTCCGAAGCTACCGTCTTTGCCGCTTTGCGGTTGATCTTGGAATTCATAGCCACTTTTGCCTCGCGTTCAAAAACTACTTGAGGAGGTTCCCATGCGTAAAATTTTTGCCTTTCTGATCGGTGTTTTCCTTGGCGGGCTGGTCGGAAGCACCATTGCCCTGCTGCTGGCGCCGGCTTCTGGGGAGCAATTGCGCTCTCAATTGCGTCAGCGTGCCCAAGCCGTCTCTGAAGAGGTGCGCAAGGCTGCTCTCCAACGGCGGAGCGAGCTGGAAAAGCGCCTGCAAGAGCTACGCTCGCTGCGCGCCTGAGGTAGGCTATGACGTTCTCCATCGTCGCCTGTGATCTTAACGAACCGGCCTGGGGTGTGGCCGTGGCTTCTAAGTTCCCTGCCGTTGGCGCGGTCGTTCCCTGGGCACAGGCCGGAGCGGGGGCTATTGCTACACAATCCTACGCCAATACTTCCTTCGGGCCGCGTGGCCTGGCGCTGCTGACACAGGGGTTGAGCGCCGAGGAAGTGTTGGAAAAGTTATTGGCGGAAGATGATGGGCGCGAGCTGCGCCAGGTGGGCATTGTGGATGCGCAGGGAGGGGCGGCCACGTTTACAGGCAAAGAGTGCTTTGCCTGGGCCGGTGGACGTATCGGACCGGGCTATGCTGTTCAGGGTAATATTCTGGTCGGTCCCGAAGTCGTTGAGGCGATGGAACGCGCCTTCCTGGAGACTTCCGGCGATCTGCCTGCTCGGCTCTATGCTGCGCTGCTGGCCGGTGATCGCGCCGGCGGCGATCGGCGAGGCCGGCAAAGCGCCGCAATCTATGTCGTCAAACCCAAAGGTGGCTACGGCGGGTTTCTGGAGCGCTGGATAGATTACCGCGTAGACGACGATGTGGACCCGGTGCTGCGATTGGGTCAGCTCCTGGAACTCCACGCGCTCTACTTCGGTCATAGCGATCCGGCCGATCGGGTCGCACTGGACGGGGAGCCGCTGATCGCCCTCCAGAAAATTTTGCAGGCTCAGCAGCTCTATCAAGGTCCGGCGCATGGGCAACTGGATGAGGCTACTGCCAATGCCTTGCGCATATTTCTCGGCAACGAGAACTTTGAGGAACGCTCGAATGTGGAAGAGGGCTGGATCGATCGGCCTGTGCTAGAATATCTGCTCCGTCGTTTCCCCACATCCTGATCGATCCGAGGACATTTGCATGAACCTGATCCTGGATATGGATGGCGTACTTTGGCGCGGCGATGAGCCGATCGGCAATCTGGCCGAGATTTTCGGCCGAATGCAGGATCTTGGCTGGCGCTATGTCTTTGCTACGAATAACAGCACCCGCACTCCGGAAGAATACGTGGCGCGGCTACAGCGCTTCGGCGTGATGGCCGAACCGTGGCAAATAGTCACTTCTTCTCAGGCAGTTGCCGAGATGATCCGCCGTGAGCATCCGCAGATGGAAAGCGTCTTTGCCATTGGCGAAAACGGCCTGATGCGCGCGCTGGAGGAACGTGGCCTGCGGTGTTTGCCTGTTGAGAGGGCACAAGAGGCACAGGCTGTAGTTATTGGATTGGATCGGCAAGTCAATTTTGCCAAAATGGCAGAGGCTACCCTTTTGGTACGCCGTGGCATACCGTTTTATGCCACCAACCCAGATAAGACCTTTCCCACGCCACGTGGTGAAATTCCCGGTGCCGGGGCCTGGGCCGCGGTGATCGTCACTGCCAGCGGCGTATCCCCGCGCTTTGCCGGCAAACCGGCTTCGTACCTGATAGAATTGGCCTTGCGACGCCTAGGAAGTCCGCGCGCGGAAACCTGGGTGGTCGGCGATCGGCTGGAAACCGATATTGCTGCGGCGCAAGCGGTCGGATGTCCTTCGGTGCTCGTGCTGAGCGGTGTTTCTACCCGTCAACAGGCCGAAGCCTGGTCCCCGCCGCCAGATCGCATCGTCGAAACATTGGCCGCCCTCCTCAATTGAGTGGCAGCCGCTTTTACCGTTATGAATTATGAGCATACGAGCTGTGTTGTTTGACCTGGGCGGTGTGCTCCTGCGCACTGAATTCGATGCCCCAAGGCAGTATCTTGCCGAGCGACTGAGCCTGGAATACGAAGAGCTCTTACACCAGGTATTTGAAAGCCCTTCGGCGCGGCGTGCCTCATTGGGTGAGATCACCGCCGAAGAACACTGGGCCGAATTGGCGCGGCGTTGGCATCGTCCACCGGAAGAGATTCCTTTTCTAAGCGCTCAGTTTTTCGCCGGCGATGTGCTCGATCGGGAATTGATCGCTTTCATCCGCTCCCTTCGTCCGCAGTTCAAGACCGGCCTGATCTCGAACGCCTGGAGCGATTTGCGTGCATTCATTCGCAAAATGCGCTTTGAAGATGCTTTTGACACGATCGTGATTTCCGCTGAGGTCGGCCTGGTGAAGCCCGATGCGCGCATTTACTACTTGGCGCTGGAGCAGCTCCAGGTCCAGCCCTATGAAGCGATTTTTATAGATGATTGGGAGCCGAATGTCGCTGCGGCCAAAGAGATTGGCATGTGGGCGCTGCAATTCACCGACCGCGATCGGACTTTACACTACCTTCAACGTATTTTGGATGGGATGAAATGAATCTGACCTTTCGTTTTGGTACCGTCGGTTCACCGCTCAAGACGCCCCCCAAGCCCGGCGGTAGTGTTGGGGCGATCCTGTATTTGCGCAGTTTGGGGCTGGATGCCTTGGAACTAGGCTGGGTGCAGGCGGTGCGCGTCACTCCTGCCACGTGTGAAGCCATTCGGCGCACGGCGGAAGCAGAGGATGTGGCGATCAGCGTCCATGCACCTTATTTCATCAACCTGAATGCCGACGAAGCGGAGTGGCCGAAATCGCGCAAACGCCTGATGGATGCTGCACACTATGGTTATCTGGCCGGCGCTACGGATATTATCTTCCATCCCGGATCCTATTTTGGTCAACCGCCACGCGAGGTGCTCAAGCGCGTCCTGCCGCGCTTGGAATCTTGCCTGGATGAGCTACGGGCCCAGGGGAATCCAGTGCGGCTGCGACCGGAAACGATGGGCAAAGCGGCGATGTTGGGCTCGTTGGAAGATACCCTGGAAATGGCCCAGGCTCTGCCCGGCGTGGAGCCTTGCCTGGATTTCGCTCATCTTCATGCGCGTGCCGGCGATGGCAGCATGAACAGCCCTGACGAATGGCGTGCTGCGCTGGAGGCCTATGCCGAGGCCTTGGGGGAAGAGGCCCTGCGGCGCCTGCACATTCACCTTTCCGGCATTGATTACGGTCCAAAAGGCGAAAAAGAGCATCTGGTTTTTGCAGAGGCCGATCTGGATGTTCGGGCGATTTTCCGGGTACTCCACGAAATGGGCTGCGGAGGGCGCATTCTGTGCGAAAGCCCGATCCTGGAAGAAGACGCGTTGCGACTGAAGGAATGGTGGCAGGAGATTGCAGGATAGAGCACTGACTTCTAGTCGAAATCATCCAGAGGGGAACCCTAAGGTCAGTTTGTGCCTACCTGGATGATCTCTTCATTGCTCAAGCTGTGAGAAGATCTTTGACTCCATTGCAAGAACCATCTCTGCCACATAGGCTTATAGACACGGATAGGACATGGACAAACACAGGTGATACGGAAAGGTATGAGCAGGTCTTCAGGAGTGAAACGACTTTTTGCAATCAACTTATTTTTGGGTTGCTTTTGTTGCGAAGGTGGTGTTCGCTCCTGTAAAGTTGACATTTTCTCAACTTTGCATATAATAAGCACAACACCTGGAGGAGTAGGCAGAGACTCTGCGGATAGAGAAGGAGGTCATCGGCTGGAAGCCTCCGCCGTGTGGGCCTGCTGAAGGTCGCCAGGGGTGTTTGCCGAAGAAATTGGGAGCAACCCTCCCAAGAGTAGAACGGCACGGGATTGCCCGTTATCGCAAGTCCGGATGTTGGTCCGGGAACGAGTGCGCTACCAACCGGTGGCGAATAGAGGTGGTACCGCGGAGCCTGCGCTTCGTCCTCTAGTGGACGGAGCGCTTTTTGATCTATCCTGCCCCTCCTCAACTGTCCACGCTCCACCGTCCACGGTCCACCTTAACGGTCCACGGTCCACCGTCTACCGTCATCTCAACTACAGGAGGAGCCATGCCTTACGAACTACCGAAAACGTATGACTTCAAATCTGCCGAGGCCCGCATTTATGCCATGTGGGAGGTTGGAGGCTACTTTAAGCCCTGGAACGATCCGAACAAACCTGGCTTCAATCCCAATATTCGCCCGTTTGTCATCTCCATTCCCCCGCCCAACGTGACCGGTGAGCTTCATCTCGGCCATGCCATGTTCGTGAGCATGGAAGATCTGATGATCCGCTACCATCGGATGAAAGGCTATCCCACACTCTGGGTACCGGGTACCGATCATGCCGGTATTGCTACCCAGCTGATGGTCGAACGTGCGCTGGCCGCCGAAGGCCTCACCCGTGAAAAATTGGGACGTGAGAAGTTCCTCGAACGGGTTTGGCAATGGAAGGAGAAATACGGGAACATCATCACCCAACAGATCCGTCGCCTGGGCGCTTCCTGTGATTGGGACCGTGAGCGATTCACCCTTGACCCTGGGCTTTCGCGTGCCGTACGTGAAGCGTTTGTGCGCCTTTATGAAAAGGGTCTGATCTATCGCGGCCCGCGGCTGATCAATTGGTCACCGGGATTGCGCACGGCTGTTTCCGACCTGGAAGTGGAATATAGCGAAGAGCAAGTAACGTTGTATTACTTCAAGTACATGCTCGCCGATGGCAGTGGAGAGTATATCCCGGTGGCCACCATCCGTCCGGAGACCATCTTGGGCGATACTGCCGTGGCCGTACACCCCGAAGATGAGCGCTATCGGCGCTACATTGGGCGAAAAGTCGTCGTGCCGATCTTAGGACGAGAAATTCCGGTCATAACCGATACTTATGTAGATCCTACCTTTGGCACCGGTGCCCTCAAGGTCACGCCGGCGCACGATCCGCATGATTATGAAATTGCCCAGCGACATAATCTCCCTATGATCTCTGTGCTGGATGAGATTGGGCGGATGAACGAGAATGCCGGTCCCTACGCTGGCCTGGATCGCTTTGAGTGCCGTCAACGTCTATGGGCAGATATGGAAGCGGCCGGCCTTACCCTGCGCACCGAGCCCTATATCACCTCGATCCCGCGAGCCCAGCGTGGAGGCGAAATCATCGAGCCGATGCTTTCCACGCAATGGTTTGTGCGCATTAAACCGCTGGCCGAAGCCGCCATCGAGGCTGTGCGCAGTGGACGGATTCGCATTGTGCCGGAACGCTTTGAGAAGATTTACTATAACTGGCTGGAAAACATCCAAGATTGGTGTATCAGCCGTCAGCTCTGGTGGGGGCATCGCATTCCGGTTTGGTATTGTGCCGATTGCGGCAAAGAAACCGTGGTGCGGGAAGACCCCACTCAATGCGCCCATTGTGGTTCGCCGCGCATTGAACAAGACCCGGACGTGCTCGATACCTGGTTCTCCTCTGCGCTTTGGCCATTTTCCACCCTTGGCTGGCCAGAAGAGACTCCGGACTATCGCTATTTCTACCCCACCTCGATTATGGAAACCGGCTATGACATTCTCTTCTTCTGGGTGGCGCGCATGATCATGATGGGGTTGGAATTCACCGGCAAGGAACCTTTCCACACGGTATATCTCCATGGCCTGGTCCGCGATGAACACGGTCAAAAAATGTCTAAAACCAAGGGGAACGTGATCGATCCGCTCGTGGTCATGGAGCAGTTCGGCACCGATGCCTTGCGCTTTACGCTGCTCGTTGGTTCAACGCCGGGCAACGACATGAACCTCTCGATCAAAAAGGTGGAGGCGAACCGTAATTTTGCCAATAAGCTATGGAATGCCGGCCGATTGGTGATTTCGTTGCTCGAAAAAGCGCCGCAAGAACCCGTCGGGTCGGCCGAGTGGACCCTGGCCGATCGATTCATTTTTGCGCGTTTGAAGACGGTCATTGCCGATGTGGAACGCCTGTTCCAGAACTATCAATACGGTCAGGCCGGTCAGCTGCTCTATGATTTCTTCTGGTCCGATTTTGCCGATTGGTATTTGGAGATCGCCAAGCTCCAGGTGGCTACCGGTGGCGATCGCGCTTTCTATACCGCCGAGCGTTGTGCGCAGGTTTTCGATGCCATTTTACGCATGTTGCATCCCTTTGTGCCCTTCGTCACCGAGGAGATCTACGGCCATTTGCGACGAGCGGTCCTGGAACATTCTGCTCACCTGTGCCCCTTGAGCGGAACGTGGAGCGAGGTGTTGATCATCGCTTCCTGGCCGGAAATCTTGCCCGAGGAGGGCGGGGAAGAAACTGCCATTAAGGATTTTGAGCGATTGCGGGAGCTGGTGCGGGCAATCCGCAATCTACGTGCTGAAAAAGGCGTTCAGCCCACCCAGCGTTTGGCAGCCGTTCTTGTGACCGGCGAAAGACTGTATGAGACGCTCCAGGAAGAGAAGAGCACGTTTGCTGCCCTGGCCCGCCTAGATGAGGCGCGCCTGACCATTCACGCTCATCTCGATACAAAGCCCGAAAAACATGTTGCTTTGGTCGAAGGCGAATTGGAGGTTTACCTACCTTTGGCCGATCTGGTAAATCGAGAGGAAGAGCGGCAACGCTTACAGAAGGAATTGGCCGAATTGGAGGCTCAAATTCAGCGCCTGGAGCGCTTGTTGGCCGGCGAGTTCGCGCAAAAAGCGCCGCCGCACGTGGTTGAAAAGGAGCGTCAGCGCCTGGAAGAAGCGCAACGTGCTGCGGAGAAAATTCGTCGGCAATTGGAGTGAACACGAATGGCGCCTGGACAGGCATAAAAGTGTAGTATAATATCCCTTTGCGCTCTTGCCGTCTATTGTGAGACGGGGAGTAGTGTTTTAATTCTTCTCAGGAGAAGGACATGGCGCGTTTGCCCGTCAAAAATTACGCCCGTATCCATAGTGTCATCAACCTCCCTAGGCTCATTGAGGTGCAATTGGATTCTTTCCAGCGCCTGAAGCGGGAAGGGCTGGCGGAACTTTTTAATGAGATTACCCCGATTGAGTCCTACAACAAGGGGATGAAGCTCTATTTTCCCAGTCGCACCCCGGAAGCCGAGCAATGGGGTTTGAAGTATTGGTTTGAACCGCCCAAATATTCGGTTGAAGAGTGCATTGAACGCGATCTGACTTACGCTTCCTCTCTTTATGTTTCGGTCCTCCTGGCCGGCCCGGAAATTCCCGAACCGATCAAGCAGGATATCTTCCTGGGCGAATTCCCGGAGATGACCGATAAGGGCACGTTTATCATCAACGGTACCGAGCGTGTCGTCGTTTCGCAATTGATCCGCTCTCCTGGAGTCTATTTTGAAGCGCCGATCGATCGCTCCACCGGTCGGCCGCAGGCGATGGCCAAATTGATCCCCGATCGCGGCGCCTGGATGGAATTTGAAACGCGCAAAGCCGATTACATCATTCTGAAGTTCAACCGCAAGCGCACCGTTCCCATCACCATCTTCTTGCGCGCCTTGGCTGCCGTGGATGATGGCCGGCCGGATTCGCCCATCAAGACCGGAAGCGATGAAGAGCTTATTGCGCTTTTCCAGGATGTGGATAACAACCCGGAGCGCACGTTCATCGCTTCTACGATGAAACAGGAGCCGGAATGGGACCTTTCCGGCGGTCTGACCATTGCCGAGGCCGCGCTGATCGAGTTCTTTAAGCGCATGCGTCCCGGCGATCCGGCCACCCTGGAAAACGCGCGTCAATTCCTGGAAGAACAGCTCTTCGATCAGAAACGCTACGATCTGGAGCGCGTCGGGCGCTATAAGCTGAACCAGAAGCTCGATCTAAACGTTCCGATTGAGCATCGGACGATCACGAAAGAGGATATCCTCCAGCTTATCCGGCGCATGATCCAGATCAACAACGGGGTACAGCCGCCGGATGACATCGATCACCTGGGCAACCGCCGCGTGAAGACGGTGGGGGAACTGGTGCAGAGCAAAATGCGCATCGGCCTGCGACGCATGGAGCGGGTGATCAAAGAGCGTATGTCGCTCAAAGGCGATACGGTTACGCCACTCAACCTGATCAATATTCGTCCGCTGGTGGCAGCGTTGCGCGAATTTTACGGCACCAGCCAGCTCTCCCAGTTCATGGATCAGACCAACCCGCTCTCTGAGCTGCGTCATAAGCGTACGCTCTCGGCCCTGGGGCCTGGTGGTCTGCGTCGTGAACGCGCCGGCTTCGATGTGCGCGATGTCCACCATTCTCACTATGGCCGCATTTGTCCGATCGAAACCCCTGAAGGTCCAAATATCGGTCTGATCGGGCGCCTGGCGACCTACGCGCGGGTGAACGAATACGGTTTTATCGAGACCCCCTACCGTCGGGTGATCAAAAAGCTCCCGGCCAACGATCGCCGCTTGATCGGGCGCGCCGTGCGCGGCGATGTGCTCGACCCGCAGAGTGGTCAAGTGATCTTGAAAGATGGGGAACGCGTGGACGAGGCCGCTTTTGAACGCATTTCTCGTCTCCCGGGCGAAATCCCGATCGTCCCCTATGTTTCTACGCAGGTGGATTACCTTTCGGCGGATGCCGAAGATAAGTACGTAATTGCCCAAGCCAACGCGCCGTTGAACGAATACGGCGAATTCGTGCGCCCGCGCGTTTCCTGCCGTTACCATTCGGGCTTTGTCTTCAATGCGCCGGAAAACATTGACTACATGGATGTAGCCCCTCATCAAGTGGTGGGGATCAGCGCTGCGCTTATCCCCTTCCTGGAACACGATGATGCCAACCGGGCGCTCATGGGCTCGAACATGCAGGCCCAGGCCGTGCCGCTCCTGCGGCCGGAAGTGCCTCTGGTCTCGACCGGGATCGAAAAGTACGCCGCTTTGGATTCCGGTCAGGTGGTTGTGGCCGAAGAGGATGGAGAAGTGCTCTCGGTCACCGGGCGCAGCATCACCATTCGGACTCACGATGGCCGCATCCGCGTCTATAACTTGCGCAAGTATCAACGTTCGAACCAGAGCACATGCATTGACCAACGTCCCGCCGTGGTGAAGGGGCAGATTATCCACAAAAGGGATATCATCGCTGATTCTTCCTCCACCGACAATGGTGAGCTGGCCCTCGGACAGAACGTCGTTGTGGCTTTCCTCTCTTGGGAAGGTGGAAACTTCGAGGATGCTATCCTGATCTCCGAGCGCCTGGTGCAAGAGGATTACTTCACCTCCATCCATATCGAAAAGCACGAGGTGGAAGCGCGCGATACCAAGCTCGGTCCGGAAGAGATTACCCGCGATATCCCCAACGTCAGCGAAGATGCGATCCGCAACCTGGATGAGCGCGGCATTATCCGCATCGGCGCAGAGGTTGGGCCGAACTCCATCCTAGTTGGCAAGATCACGCCGAAAGGCGAAAAAGAATTGACTCCTGAAGAACGCCTGCTACGCGCCATCTTCGGCGAAAAATCGCGTGACGTGAAGGATACATCGCTGCGCATGCCTCATGGTGAGCGGGGCAAAGTGGTGGACGTGAAAGTCTTCACCCGCGATGATGATGTGGAACTGGCGCCGGGCGTCGAGACGATGGTGCGTGTTTCGGTGGCGCAACGGCGCAAGATCACCGCTGGCGACAAAATGGCCGGGCGCCACGGGAATAAGGGCGTGGTCTCTAAGGTGGTGCCGGTGGAAGATATGCCCTTCTTGGAAGATGGTACCCCTGTGGACATTATCTTGAACCCCTTGGGTGTTCCCGGTCGTATGAATATCGGGCAGGTGCTGGAGGTCCATCTTGGCTGGGCGGCCAAGCGTTTGCACTTCCGTGCCATCACCCCGGTCTTCGATGGCGCTAACGAGGCGGAGATCGAGGCCGAATTGGCGCGGGCTTGGATTGTTGACGAGGCCTGGAAAGATGTGGCCAAGGCTGGTTGGGCCTGGCTCAAAGAGATCGGTTACGATACCAAGAACTTGCGGGATGATGATGAGGTACGGCAGCTCTATTTGGGTCAAACCCTTGCTCCGTTGGGCTATGATGTTTACTCCTTGGGCGATCTGCACTATGCCCGTCAGGCCGCAGCGCGGGAATGGTTGCGAGCACGCGGCTATGATCCCGATCTCATCTTCCTACCGCTCGATGAAATGGATTTCGACCGTCGCGCCGAATCGGATCGGGAAGCTCGCCGTGCTTGCTTGCGGTTGTGGATCCAATCCCTGGGGTATGAACCACAAGATGACGAAAATCTGAATGCTCAGGCCCAGGAGATTATGAAAGAAATCGGTGTTCCGATCCCGCTTCTGGGTAAGCAAATCCTGCGGGATGGCAAGACGGGTATGCCCTATGCGCAACCGGTGACAGTTGGCGTGATGGGCATCATGAAATTGCACCACCTGGTGGAAGATAAGGTCCATGCCCGCTCGACCGGTCCCTACAGTCTGGTCACGCAACAGCCGCTAGGTGGGAAGGCGCAATTCGGTGGACAGCGCTTCGGTGAGATGGAGGTCTGGGCCCTTGAAGCCTATGGTGCAGCCTATACGCTCCAGGAGATGCTCACCGTCAAATCCGATGATGTGCATGGGCGCATCAGCACCTTTGAGGCGATCGTCAAAGGTCAGCCAATCGAAGAGCCCAGCCTGCCGGCGTCTTTCCGCGTTCTGGTCAAAGAGCTTCAGAGCCTAGGCCTGGCCGTAGAAGCGATCACGGAAAACGGCGAGGTGATCCGATTCGGCAAAGAGGATGAGAAAACACGACCGCCCAAAGCGGATACCGGATTGTTGGGTCTGGGCGAGGATTTGGGGCTCTAAATTCTTGACGTGTGCGTGATATGGTGTTAAAATCCATATTCGTCACTACCCTGGCAATTTTGCCTTGTGTTTATCAAATGAGGCCATCCTCTGTGATCGGTGGCCTCATTTGAATGTCTAGCATTTGTTTTCGGAGGAACCGTGCCGACAATCAATCAGATGATTCGCAAGGGTCGCAAGACCAAAAAGGTAAAGAGCAAGGCGCCAGCGCTGCAGTATATCTTCAATTCCAAGACGCAGCGGCGCATTCGTGTTCCTGGTGGCGCACCCCAGAAACGGGGTGTATGTACGGTTGTTCGTACCATGACCCCGAAGAAGCCGAACTCAGCCTTGCGCAAGATCGCCCGCGTGCGCTTGAGCAACGGCATCGAGGTGACGGCCTATATTCCGGGTGAAGGTCACAACTTGCAGGAACACTCGGTGGTTTTGGTGCGCGGTGGCCGTGTGAAGGACCTGCCGGGTGTGCGCTATCACATCGTCCGGGGTAGCCTGGATGCCAATGGTGTTGATGGGCGACGCCAGGGACGGTCTAAATACGGTACTTCCCAAAAGGAAGCCCAGGCCGGCAAAAGCGCTACTGCTGGAAAAGGTAAGAAATAGGAGATTCTTATGCGACGTGGTACTCCTGAACGACGTCCTATACAGCCGGATCTGCGCTACCATAGCGTGACGGTTGCTACGATGATCAACCATGTGATGAAGCGCGGCAAAAAATCGCTGGCGACGCGCCTGGTCTATCAGGCTCTCGATCTGATCGAAAAACAGACCGGGAAAAACGCACTGGAGATCTTTGAACAGGCTCTGAAGAATGCTTCGCCAGTGATGGAAGTGCGCCCTCGCCGCGTGGGTGGCGCAACCTATCAGGTTCCGATGGAAGTTCCTCCGCATCGCCGCCTGACTCTGGCGATCCGCTGGATCCTGGAAGCCGCGCGGCAACGCAGTGGTAAATCCTCCCCCGAAAAGCTGGCTGCAGAGCTAATCGATGCGGCCAATGAAACCGGAAGCGCTATCCGCAAGCGCGATGAAACCCACAAGATGGCAGAAGCTAACCGCGCTTTTGCTCACTTCCGAATCTAATTTACCGTTGTAGGAAAGCGAATGGCACGCATTTACCCTTTGGAACGCTACCGTAATATCGGGATTATTGCCCACATTGATGCCGGGAAGACCACTACCACCGAGCGCATCCTGTTCTATACCGGTCGAACGCATCGTCTTGGCTCTGTGGATGAGGGCACGACGGTCACCGACTGGATGGTTCAGGAGCGCGAGCGCGGCATTACGATCGTTTCGGCGGCCGTTTCGGCGGAATGGAAGGGTTATCAGATCAACCTGATCGATACACCCGGCCATATTGACTTCACCGCCGAAGTGCAGCGCTCGTTGCGCGTGTTGGATGGCGGCGTGGTCATTTTCGACGCGGTTCAAGGCGTCGAGCCGCAGAGTGAAACGGTCTGGCGACAGGCCGATCGGTATGGCGTTCCGCGCATTTGCTTTATCAATAAAATGGACCGCGTTGGTGCATCCTATGAGCGTTCGATCGAGAGCATTCGCGAACGCCTGGGAGCCAACCCGATTCCCATGCAATTGCCTATCGGTGTTGAATCGGCCTTCCGCGGCGTGGTGGATTTACTGGAAATGAAGGCCATTTATTGGGATGATGAACTGGGACGCGAGCCGCGGATTGTGGAAATCCCTGCTGAATTGAAGGAGGCTGCTGCCGAAGCACGTGCCCAACTGGTGGAACGCATCGCCGAACTGGACGATGATCTGACCATCAAGTTCCTCGAAGGCGAGGAGATCACCGTGCCTGAACTTAAAGCGGCGTTGCGTCGTGCGGCTATTGCCGGTAAGGCCTCGCCGGTCTTCTGTGGTTCCTCATTGCGCAATCGGGGCGTGCAACCATTGCTCGATGCGGTGGTGGATTATTTGCCATCG
>JBBIGZ010000032.1:0-31836 GCA_037447295.1 Chloroflexota bacterium
CAGCAATATTGTGATCACCTGTCACGATTACTGAACCAGAAACAGCGCCACCAATAGCAACTGAACGGTTACCAACTGCAGTAATCTCTTTTGGGGTCATCATTTCTCCTTTGCCAGCCGCCCAACGGCAGGTTTTAGCGGCGGGCGGGGGAATTGGCAGAAAAAAGCCAAAGGTAGAAAACGCTAAAGGCGCTGAATCCGCTGGGGCGGGGCGAAAGCCCCCGCCCGTCCGCTGCAAACAGTGTTAGCCCGCTTCATCCTTGGAGAATACTTGATGCAATTTTTTTATAATCCACAAATAACCATCTTCTATGGTCGGAGATACTAAATACGCTCCTTCCATCGGTTGTTCTTCCGCCAATACGCGATACTTGATATTTGAGTCAGAAATTCTTGTTTTTGCAACCAGTATGGAAGAATGAAGAGGAGTATTACTTGATGTATATTCCCATACTTTATTATTTGCTTGTTGAACCAGGCCAGAAACCGTGCCTTTATATAACAACTTACCCTGATGTAAGATAGCTACATGGCAACAAGTTTGTGCAATATCTTCAACGATATGAGAAGAAAGAATAACGGTACGGTCAGAGGCCATATCAACGAGCATGTTACGAAAACGAGTACGTTCCTCCGGGTCAAGCCCAACCGTAGGTTCGTCTACAATTAAGAGAGATGGATTATTTATCAAAGCTTGAGCGATGCCAAGACGACGTTTCATTCCGCCAGAAAAAGTCTTTATAAGTTGATGTGCGGAATTGCTCAAGCCCACTATTTCCAACAGTTCTTTTATTTGATTGGAACGTTTGCGACAGCCCTTTATTGCCCCCATAAAATCTAAAAATTCATAAGGAGTCAGGCTGCCGTATAAGGATAACTCCTGAGGCAGATAACCTAACGATGCCAGAATATGCCATTTTTCTTTCATATTATCGGTTCGATAATTTCCAATTTTTACCAATCCTTCTGTTGGTTGAATTATTGTGGCAATGATTCTCATCAAGGTTGTTTTGCCTGCCCCATTAGGGCCAAGCAGTCCAAACATTCCCTGGTTGATTTCAAGAGAAATATCTCTTAAGGCTGGTAAATTTTTCTCGTAGAATTTTGATACGTTCTCAATTGAGATTTTCATTTGCCTTCCTCCATGAGGTTATCAGCCATGTTACAGGAGAGAACAGCCCGAAATTCAGGCAGATAGTTTTGTGTATACTGGAAAGATTCAATCGTTTGCAAAAATTCTTGTTCGGTTAGTGCCGGAGACCCTGACTTATATTTTTCTGCCAGAAAGGACAACAATTTGCTCGCGCCATCTTCTCCTATTCTATCGAAAAGGCGATATATTCCAGCAACCCATCTAGCTTTGAGAATCTCTGCTGGGGGAAGGATAATTTCGTTGTTACATTCAGCCTTTTGAAGCCAATTTTCATACTCATGCTTCACGAAAGATTCGTTTTGAACAGAACTGTTGAGCAAATCTAACGCTAATATGGTTTGAAGAGCATAGAGAACATTACTGTCTGCGATTTGATAGATAACACGCGCTTGCGGTGCCTGAAGATTGTATTTGCCAAGGCTGATTGTCCGGCATTCTTGATAACCTGTTTCGTCCGGCTCATCGCATACTGTTTCAAAACTGCGAAGGTAACCTACCGTGTTTATTTCATGTGGCCATGAAATATGGTCAATCAACCAAGCGAAACTAGCATCGCGTGCCAAAAGGTATTCTACATTAACCAAATCGTTCTGATTTCTGTATTTCGCAGGTAAGCCAATAATTGAATCACTAAAGATAAGCTCTTGGGCATACGGCAACATTATCACCGTCTGCTGAGAATCAGTGATTAAGCTGAATTTCGAGTCAAGTGATTTCTTGAATGTGAGCAAAAGAACTGCCTTATCGAAATCACTTTTATCGCTATAAACACCCAGAAAAACCTTGTCATTTGATGTTGGTATTTCGATATAAGGGGCTGAGGCCAACAAAATTTGAGGGAGAGTGCCTATCCACTGATAGGTGATGTGTGAACTGTTTTGCTCGATAATCTCTCCGCTGCTGACTATTTGGCTGCTGACCGGAACCGAAAGAGTGATTGTCGTTGGGCCGATGTGAGAAAAGGAAGACAAAGGATGAACTTTCCAATCACCGTCCCGGTGCAGGTAGAGAATGTCATTTTGCAAATATCTATAGACAGGATTCTGGAAAGATGGAGGTGAGTATCCTCTCATAGTGTATGCCAGAGAATAATCCTCCCGCAGTAAAATAAGTTTGCCCTGATAAAACACTTCAACAGAAATTTTTTGGTTTGGCTTTACCAGCATTGGTAACGGTATATGAACAAATTCACCTTTTCGTTCGCATAATGCTGTTTCATTGTTCACTTTAGCTTTGTCACAAGTTAGTCCGGGATTAAGAGATAGGAACAAGTCAGTTTGAGGGTCACTGCTTGCATTAAGGATGGTCAATTCGGATGCAAGTTTTAACTGATTGTCTGCAATTGAGCCGATGTGAGAATCCGATACCAATTTCCAGGTATCAATTTGTATTTGCGAAGGGGGAGGAGGAACAGTCCTTTGTTTGGCCTCTAACCAGTACAATCCATAAGCTAAAAACATTGTCCCGGCGCTGAACCCCAACAGAACCATTAGAAAAGACTTGCTTCCCGGTTTTGTCCTTTCTCTTGAAAAAAGCAGAGCGTTTGCCAAGACCGACATAAACAGACTAAAAAGCCCTGTGATGAAATAAAAAAACACCAAAGTTTCAGTAAGTTTTTTTTCTGCACCCAATCCGGCAACAGGGTCGAAATACAGCCCAATTAAAGTGTAATTCAAAGGGGTTAGGAGAGAAGCGGAGGGCATAAGCACTCCCAGCCAGGTCAAAATAGTCGTGGCCAGGATAAATGCGATACCACTCATGCTGTTTCGAGCCAGGCAGGTGATTGAAACAATTATGCTAATTTCCAGAAAAGTTACTGGCAAAAGTAGAAGAGGATAAATTTTCCCCACAGCGACGAAATCTATAAAAGAAGATTTTTCGAATACCATCCAGGCAAACGTGAGCAAACAGGGAATAAAAACAATAACGAAGGAAAAAAGAAGAATAAACCCCAAGATTTGCCCTGCCAAAAGCAATGGATAATCAATCTGCGTTACCCATATCCATTCTCTGGAACTGTGTTGGTGTCGTGCCAATGCTGGCGTGATAACTATCGCCAGTAATGGAAACTGAAAAAAGAGTACATTGCTCACAACTTGTACAATCGTTTCTCGCAAGGGATTGGTATGCGAATAAACAAAAACCAGATTGACAATCAGGGTGACAAAAAACAGATAAAACCAAAAACCCAAATTGCGCAACGTCATGCGAACTTCCGCTTTGGCAATGGAAAAAACGTCTGGAACCATTATCCAACTTCCTCCATTTCTTCTTTGTGAGGTAACAATGTTTCATTTTTCCAAACAGAGAATACCAGAATTCCTCCCCATGCTATCAGAGAAAACAAAGATAGCAGGATTCGGTTAGCAGCCCAGAGTGAATTTTCCAAATCATATACGGTCAGGAACGGATATAACAAAAAGCCCCAATAGTGAGCTAAGATGTTCTGCCTAAAAATTAAGGCAAACGCTCCCAAGGCAGAAATTGTCAGTCCTGCCGCGGTACGCTGGCGAATCGATATAGAAAAAAAAGTGCCGATAGAGATAAACAACAATAACGAAACGCTTGGCCCAAAAAACAATTTCCAACTGTCATTGATAAAGGTTTCACTGTTTTTCATAAGAGTAATAAAAAACAACATGCCAAAAGACAGTGTTCCACTTAGAAACGTAAGTTCCATGCGCTCGAAAATTAGCGTCCACAAAGGACGTTTCGATGTCATGATTAATTCGCGGCATGGGTCGGCAAGAAAAATACCTGTCGCAACCCATCCGGCAAAAAGAGGAAGCAAAATTTCTCCAAACGCCAGCAATAGGAATCGCACATCATTTGGGTCGCTTTGGACAATAATTACTACACTAAATAAGGCTCCGCTAAAAGTTATAAGCAACAAAGATGTACGCTGAGTACGAAAGTGCCGAATCAGCCATTCAAGGTGTTCAGATAGACCAACAGAAATTTTTGTATACATCATCAATTTCCAGACGCCTGATAGAAAAACGTTAAGGCGCTACTGGCAATTTATCAGGCAAAATGCCGAAGAAAGCGTAAATGCCTCCCAAATCAGACTGACCACTTTCTTGCGTTGTCCAGCCTTCCCACACTTGGAGAACATACCAATCTGATGAGCATAAAACTTTCGTTGGGGTTGCGGAAACTCCCAGTTGAGCAAATAATTGTTGTTGCTTGTCCAACAATAAAGGAAAGGGGATATTGTTTTGATAGATATATTCTGACACAGAGGAAGCGTCCGTTTCGGCTGTAATTCCAATTACGGAAATGTTACGAGAAATGCCGCGCTCATACATTTCACGCCACAAAGAAATATCTTTGGTGCAGTATGGGCAGTTCGTAGCAAAGAAAATAAGCAGTTTGTAATCTCCACCCAAATCTCCCGTGTTATAGCCAGTTCCGTCTATAGTTTCTAAAGTTACTGGTTGTATTTTTCGCCCAATAATAATTTCTTCTGTGGGGAAATCAGATGAGAAAGTTTGTTCCTGTAGTTTCTTTTGATTCTGAACTACTAAAACAGCCAATAATGCAGTCAAAAACAGAATGCTTGCTTGCAAAACACGAGGGTTATCTAATAGCCGATTTATTTTATTGAACATATTACCTTCCTTTTTGGAGACAAATCAATTTTGTGCATGAAGTTAATGAAAAGGCAAAGCCGGATACTTTCCGATGAACGGCAGTTAACACGGCTGCCCCAACAATGGCAACCACAATCAACAGCGATAACGCCTTTGAAAGTTTCATGTAATTTTCTCCTTTCTTATCTCATCGATGACAAACATTCGGACTACGGGCGGAAAGTACCCGGGCTTGCTATAAAGTATTCTTTTCAAAGAACGGGCTAACTATTGTTTAGATGGACCTCTTTTCCATAACAGCCTATATCTGGCAACTGCCAAAAAAGCATTGTGATTATGTAATGAGCCATCTAAATATTAAAAACGTGATTGGTTATAGTATAATCAAACATCATCAAAATGTCAACCTCCTGCGTGATTGTTCTATGGCTTTTCACTGCTCTAACTATTTTGAGTTAAGGTGAGCCTAATTGGGACTACAGGGTCAAAGAAGTGACCTGTGTCAACACAGGTTTTGATAAACTTGGTAACCGAAGATCGCTTTTGCTGAAAATAGTGCAAAGCCCTATTGCGCCGAGCAGCAAACCTGGGCGCCCTTTTCCACTGTTCACGGTCCACCGTCCACTGTCTACGGTCTGTGGTCCACCGTTCTCTATCCACCGTCCACCATAACTTTTCCCTTTTTGTACAATCGTCTATAATAACGATATGTCGGCGATCGAGGAGATCAAATCTCGTCTTTCGATTGTGGATATTGTCTCCGAAAGCGGCGTGAAGCTGCGCAAATCGGGCCGGACGTATATCGGCTTTTGCCCGTTTCATGCCAATACGCGTACGCCGGCATTCGTCGTTTGGCCGGAGACGGGGACATGGCGCTGTTTCGGTCAGTGCAATGAGGGGGGAGATGTTTTCAAGTTCGTGATGAAAAAAGAGAACGTGGATTTCGGCGAGGCTTTGCGCCGCTTGGCCGCCCGTGCCGGGGTGATTCTTGAACCCTTGCGACCCGAACGAGCGGAAGAAAAAGAAGCCCAGGAACATTTGCGTGCCCTGCTCGAAGAGGCGGTGCTCTTTTATCGTGGGCAGCTTTTACAAAAGCCGGATGTGCTTGAATATTTACAGGAGAAGCGCCGGTTGCGGGCAGAGACGATCGAGGTGTTTGGCCTGGGGTATGCGCCGGCTGGGTGGGATGTGACGTTGCAACATTTCCTGCGCCGCGGCTATTCCGAAGAAAACTTGATCGCGGCCGGTTTGGTCAGCGTGCGCGAGGAGGGGGATCGAAAGCGCTTATTTGACCGTTTCCGCAATCGCATTATGATCCCTATCCGCGATGAGCAGGGGCGGATGGCCGGCTTTGGGGCGCGTGCTTGGGAGGCAGAAGATCAGCCGAAGTTCCTGAATTCGCCGGAGACGCCGCTTTTCAATAAGGGTCGTCTGCTCTATGGATTGGATCGGGCGCGTAAGGCGATCCGCGCCGCCGATCAGGCGGTGATCGTGGAGGGCTATTTTGACGTGATGGCGCTCCATCAGGCCGGGTTCGAGAACGTGGTTTCGCCGATGGGCACCGCTTTGACCGCGGATCAGCTGCGCTTGCTTAAGCGCTTCACGCGACGCCTGGTGCTGGCACTTGACCCGGATGCGGCCGGGCAGAAGGCGGTCTTGCGTGGGCTGGATGCGGCGCGCCAGGCGATGGACCGTGAGCAAGAGATCGCTTTTGACCCGCGGCGACTGATGCACTTTGAGAGCCGTCTGCAGGCCGATCTGCGCGTGGTGACTCTGCCGCCGGGGTACGATCCTGACGATCTGGTGGCTCAGGATGCCACGGCATGGCCACAGCTGATCGCCGAAGCCCGCCCGGTGGTGATCTACGTGATGGAAACGCTGGCCGAAGGCCGCGATTTGAACGACCCCAAGGTGAAGAGCGAGATCGCCGCTCAGGTTTTGCCTTTGATTAACGAGGTCCCGGATGCGGTGGAGCGCGATGCGTATCGGCAAGCGCTGGCACGTCTGCTACGGGTGGATGAACGCGTGTTCCTCGGCAGCGGTGCCCAAGGTCCCGCCACGAGCCGCCGCCGAAAGATGCCGGAAGCCCCGCCGGTTGCCGAAAGCAGGCCGGAAGGAGCGGCGCCTGCGTGGCGCGGTTTTCGCCCAATGGAATCCTATTGCTTGGCGATCTTGGTGCAATATCCCTATTTGCTCTATCGTTTGGACCGTTTGCTTCAGGAGCAGGGGTTATCTCCCCTGAGCGCGGAAGATTTCGAGTATACTGATCATCGTCAGTTGTTGGAGCTCTTGCGGCAGGCGCTGACCCAAGATGCTTTAGATTTCCAGGCATACCTTTGGGAACATATCCCGACAGAGTTGCAGGAGCGTTTGCGGGAGCTGGAAGGATTGGTCATTGCAGAGAAGCTAGAGGATCGTTTGCTGGAGGAGTTGGCGCGTAATGTGATCCATTTGCGCCGGCGGTTATATCAGGAAGGATTGGGACAATTGCGTTTCTTGCAAGAGGAGGCCCAGCAGGAGAAAGATGAGCGCCTGACGGTTTATCAACAGATGGCGCGGGATTATGCGCATCTATTGCGCACGTTGGATATGGCGTATCGTCATTTGATGATGGTGAGAGGATGACAGATAAAGATTCCAAAGAATTTGAATCTAGGAACGATCTAGAGCCGCAAGTCGAATGGGAGAAGCAGGAGGACTGGCTGGACTTTGACGATCGTTTGCTGGAAGAAGCGTTGCAGGAAGATCCGGTGCGCCTGTATTTGCGCGAGATTTCGCAGGTGCCGCTGCTGAGCCCGGATCAGGAGTTCCGCCTGGTGGCGCGCTTGGAGGGGCAGCGTGTGTTCCAGAGCTTGAGTGCTGAAAAAAGCCTGCGATCGCGCTTTTTGCGCCTGGGAGAGCGAATGTGCGATTTGTGGCAAGAGGTTCTACAAGGTGCCGAGGCAGTGCCCGATCTTTCGCTGATGGTGGCAGAAGCGCTGGCGCTGCAAAAGGATTGGCAGGATGCGCTGCCTTCTTACACTTATGCCTGGTTGGATGGTCTGCCACGGGCGAAGGGGGGAGAATGGGGGGATCAGGCGGTGCGCTTATACGATCTGTTTATTTGCTTTTATCTGCTGCCGCCGGAAACCGGCGAATGGTTGCTGGAATGGACGAAGAAACGAGCTCGTCCGCCGGCTTTGCGCACGTTCACTGCCCATTTACCCGCCGAGGATCGCTTGCAGATGCACGTTCTGGATACCCAGGGCCGCGCAGAAGAGGCCCATCAGATGCTGATTCGAGCCAATTTGCGCCTGGTGGTGAGCATTGCTCGGCGTTATATCGGTCGCGGTTTGCCCCTTTTGGACCTGATCCAGGAGGGGAACCTGGGACTTTTGCGCGGCATTGAGCACTTCGATCCGCACAAGGGGTATCGCTTGAGCACCTATGTGATCTGGTGGATTCGCCAGGCGATGGGGCGAACGCTGGCGCAGCAGGCGCGTTTGATCCGCTTGCCGGTGCATTTATTCGAGTTGCTGGCGCGTCTGATCAGAGTGCAACGTCGTTTGACCCAGGAGTTGGGTCGGGAGCCGACGGCGGAAGAATTGGCTTTGGAGATGGAGTTCCTTTCGGCGGAGGATGTTCAAGAGATCCGGCGCCTGCGACGGGAGAAGCTCCCTTTGCCGGTCGGGTTGCGTCAGCGTTTGAATCAGGCGGTGTATAAGGTGGAGGAGCTGCTTCGTTCCGGGGAAGAGTTACCTTCGCTGGATATTAGCGTGGGCGAGAACGAGGATTCGCAGCTAGAGGATTTTGTTGAAGATGAAGATGCAGCAGGAGAGGCCATGGATGAGGCCATGCGGCAGATGCTGCGGGAGCAGATTCAGCGTGCTTTCGATGTGCTTACTGAGCGAGAGCGCCAGGTGCTGGAATTGCGCTATGGCCTGCTGGACGGGGTGGAGCATACGCTAGAGGAGATCAGCCGCTATTTCAATATCACCCGTGAACGGGTGCGTCAGATCGAGGCGCGTGCTTTGCGCAAGTTGCGGCACCCGTTGCGGAGTCGTTACTTGAAGGAGTTTTTGGAGTGAGGTTTGGTCGCCCGGCTGCATAGTCACTGAATTGGACCATTGGGTGGTATATGTGGATTACGAGGATAAAACCTTCATTGCTGAAAGGAGCCTTCTATGGAGCTGCATGATCTGATCCGGCTGGTAAAAAGCGGACGCAAGGAAGAGGCTTTGCGCCTTGTGAAGTCTGCTTTGCAGCAATCCCCTGCTCAAATTGAGTATTTGCTTTTTTTCGCCGGGGTGACATCTGATCTTGACGAGGGAATCAGGGCGCTACAGCGCGTGCTGGAGCTCGATCCACAAAATGCAGCGGCTAAAAAGGGATTGGCGGATTTGCTCGAAAAGAAGGCTAAGGCGCAATCTGCCGCTGTGCCGAGTGCAGACGTTATCCTGCCTCCGAATGAAGTCATTGCGCCGGCGGAGCCGGTGGCGGAGGTCGCTCCGACTTCGGATACGGATCGGCCGGCAGATCAGGGTGCAGCTTCTGTGATGCAGGAGTTGATCGCTTTTGCCGGGGATGTTCACTGGAAGATGCGTGGGTTGGACCTTCCGCTGCGGGAGGCGATCCAGGCCGGGCATGTGACCGAGAGGGACCTGGAGTGGGCCGGGCAGAAGGCCTACAATCCGGTGCTGGCCTGGGCGGCGGCGGTGATGTTGCGGGCGGCGGAGATCCGAGAAAGCACTTTGAGGCTCGAGGAAGCCCTGGCGGTGACCTGGCCTTTCAAGAACCTGAATGCTCCGATCGGAGAATTGTTGCAGCAGGGAAAGATTACCTTATGGAATTTGACCTACACTTTGATGCGAGGGCCTGATCTGCGGTTGCGCCAGGCCTGCGCCTTGGCCGGTTATGCGTTGATCACCCAGCGTATCACGGTCACCAAAACGCAGGAGGAGCAGAAAGCGGCGGAAAGTAAGGATGCGGTCCTTTCGCAATCTCCCGCGGCGCAGGTGCCTGTGACCCCGTCTGGTGCGGTGCGTGTTTCTTCCGAATCGCGGCCGGCGCAAGGGGGGACTGCGGAGGAGAAGCCTGCTCGGGCCGAATCGCAAGTGTCTGTGACCCCGTCTGGTGCGGCGCGTGTTTCTTCCGAATCGCGGCCGGCGCAAAGGGAGACTGCGGAGGAGAAGCCTGCTCGGGTCGAATCGCAAGCGCCTGTGACCCCGCCTGGTGCGGCGCGTGCTTCTTCCGAATCGCATCGGACGCAGGGATCGGTGGCAGAGGGAAAGCGTGCCCAGGCTGAACCTGCGCCATCTGTGTCGCGGCCGCGGCCTGTGCCCACGGGGGAAGCGCGCCCGGCTCCGGGTCCAGGGGAACGCTTGCGGCGCCCGGCAGGATTGCCCACACGAAAGGGACCCGCGATCTACAAGGGGAGTGACTATTTGGATCGGCAAATCCTGAAAAAAGCACGTTTGGCACGCTATCTCTACTGGGGGATCGCTGTGCTCCTAGGTTTAATGGCCCTATCGGTTCCTGTGATGCTGCTTTTTCCTAAATCCATTGGCAAGTACTTTGCTTTGGGGGCGTTTGGAATTGCAGGTGTTCTGTATTTCGTTATGCCACGCTTCGAGATGGCGGTCCAGGAACGGAATCAGTACATAGCCGGTCAGAAAGGCGAGGAGACGTTGATCCGTTGGCTCCAGGGGCAGTTGGATGAATCCTGGGCGATTTTCAGGAATATCGATCTCCCCGATCGGCAGGGGGATATTGACGTGGTGCTTGTGGGACCGGGAGGGATGTATGTGCTGGAGGTCAAAGTTTACAGTGGGCAGAACCGTAACTTTGGCGAGCGTTGGCAGCGAAAATCATGGGGACGCTGGATGACATTGGATCAGAATCCCTCGAAGCAGGCCAGAAAAAATGCGGCGCGGCTTTCCAATTTCCTGCGCGAGGCCGGCCTGAATGTGTGGGTCGAGCCGCGCGTCGTCTGGGCAGGAGATGGCGAGCTCCGGCTGGAGAAGCCCGCCGTGCTGCTATGGAAGCTCTCCGAGCCTGCTCGGATTGAGGCAGAGCTCAAGAAAGGCAGCAAATCCCTTCAGCCGGAAACCGTGCAGCGGATTGTGGGGATGCTAAAAATCTATTTGCGCGGGTATCATCATTCCGGGTAGTGGTGTAGAGTGAGGAGGGGAGGCTATTCTCTGTTATCGACCGGATTCGCCCCCCGGCATGGTGACCTACTTACGTTATCCTGATGGCAGCGATGCTTTGATCCGCATGGATACGAGCAGCCGGCTCGTTTCCCCATCGCTTTCGGCGATCTTCCGCTCCATTGCCTGTGCCCGGAAACTCCTGTGGTCCTTCTTGCCGATAGATATCTTGGACCAGGATTTGCTCGAGCTTGTCATCCATCGTATGGAAGAAGATAGCTTATGCGAGATAGCCGAGCAGGAGACCGGCCAAGCGCAAGAACCTCAAATCATCTGCTCGTTGGGATTGGTCTCGCTCCAGGTCGGGAAGGAGGCAAAGTGACGATCAAGGTCAAGCGAGTGTACGAACCGATTGAATCTGATGATGGCAAGCGATTCTTGGTCGAACGGCTGTGGCCGCGCGGCATCCGCAAGGAAGCCTTGCAATTAGAAGGTTGGCTGCCGGAGGTGGCTCCCAGCACCCCGCTCCGAAAATGGTTTAACCACGATAAGGAGAAATGGGAGGAGTTTCGTAGGCGCTATTTTGCGGAGCTGGAGGCGCATCCTGCCGCCTGGCAACCTTTGCCAGAAGCCGCCAGGCTTGGAAACATAACGCTCCTTTTCAGCGCTCGGGAAGTAAACTACAACAATGCCGTGGCTCTCCGCGAGTTTCTTGAAATGCGAATGGCACACCAATAGGAGGTCGGAGGAATTTATTGATATAGTCTTCGCTAAAGGCTGGAGGCAATTGGGAAAGCGTCGCATGTTGCGAACGCGGTAAAGTAGCTCTTCTGCGAGGTCCTGCTCTGGGGGCCACTGTTTTGGGCCTCACGCCCGGCGAGCGCGAGGCGGTGTATGAGGCGGTGGTGGATCTGGTGCGGGCGCAGCTGGAGAAGGCAAAATCCCTGCAGGGCAGGTCACCGGACTCGGCCGAATGACTACCTCTCCGCTGCGGCGCTGCCAAGTTGCCGAGGTGGAAAGGTCGTTCTGAACTCTTGATTAGAACAAACGCAAGCTACGGTCTGTACTCCATTCCAAGCAGAATTCACGCAAGCTTCAGAGTAAACGCAAGCGTTAGGAAAAACGCAATCATTAGAACAAACGCAAGCGTTTGTTTTACAATGGTTGACTTTCACCGCTTTTCCTGCTATCATCTCAGGCGTGCATTTCCGGAACATTCAGAAACGACTGGGCGAATTTTTAGATTGGTTCCGCATCGGGCTGGGGATCAAGCGGTGGATGTTGGTGATTCTGATCGGCTTGACGCTGGTCAGCCTGGGGCTGGCTATGCTGGTGCTGGATTTGTACCGTGCTCCTTACACGGAACCGCTGATCGTAGACTTGCTTGCTTTGGCGGCTTTGCGCTTTTTGCCGCGGGCCTTAAGGGTGGTGACCTTCATCGGCAGCGGGCTGATTTTGCTCTCTTATGGCATTTGGGGGCTGAACCGTGCGCTGCTCCGACCGTTTTTGCGACCGGGCTCCAGGGTGATCGAAGAGCTGGAGCGCTATCGCCGCCGCGAACATGGGCCGCGCATCGTCGCTATCGGCGGCGGGCATGGACTTTCGACTTTGCTGCGCGGCCTGAAAGCTTATACGCACAACCTGACGGCGATCGTCACTGTGGCGGATGATGGGGGCTCTTCCGGTCGCCTGCGGGAAAGCTTCGGCATTCTACCGCCAGGGGATATTCGGAACTGCCTGGCTGCGCTTTCCGATGACGAAGCGCTCCTGACGCAGCTCTTTCAATACCGCTTCAGCGGCGCACCGGAGCTGGATGGACACTCCTTCGGCAACCTGTTCATCACGGCGCTGGCCGATCTGACCGGCTCCTTTGAAAAAGCGATCGCCGAATCCGGGCGCGTCCTTTCGGTCCATGGGCGCGTGCTCCCTTCCACCATTCACAACGTGAAGCTAGTCGCCGATGTGATCTTGCCGCATACTTCGGCCGCCGTGCGCGTGGAAGGGGAAAGCAAGATTCCGCAGATCGCCGGCAAGGTGCGCCATCTTTGGCTCGAACCGAACAATCCCCCTGCCTTTCCGCCGGCCATCAAGGCGATCCTTTCGGCCGATTTGATCCTCATCGGGCCGGGTAGCCTCTATACCAGCATCCTGCCCAACCTGTTGGTGCGCGAGATCCTCGAAGCGCTGCGCGCCGCGACCGCGCCAAAGGTCTACGTTTGCAATATTGCCACACAAAGCGGGGAAACCGAGTTCTACACCTGCTCGGATCACGTACGAGCCATCGAAGAGCACGTTGGGGAAGATTTCTTTGATGTGATCCTCTGCAACGATTTTTACGACTTGCCTTTGCCCCAAAGCGCCTCTTGGGTTGTTTTGGATGAACGCAGCCGTGCGGATAGCCGCGTCTATTCCGCCGATCTGGTCGATCGCGCCCAACCTTGGCGGCATGATGCCCAAAAACTGGCGCAGGTGATCATGGATATTTACCGCGAAAAGACAGGGCCATTGCGTGAGTGAACGACCTTGGGGGCGGTTTTCAACCCAAAGGCGTTCGTTTGACCACCAGCAAGGTCAAATCGTCGCTGAGCTGCGGATCGGTAGTGAATTCTTGGACCGCTTTTTCTATGGAGTGGACGAGTTCCTGAGCGCTTTGCCCGGCGTTTTGGCGTAGCAAGGCGCGCAAGCGTTCCTCCCCAAAGGGCTCATTCTGCGGCGAGAAGGCCTCGGTCACGCCATCCGTATAAAAGAGCAGGAGATCGCCGGGCGCGAGTCGCACCGTCTTTTGCTCATAGAGGCCGTTTTCTTCGATCCCTAGAGCGATCCCTGTACGGGTCAAGGTTTGAACCGTGCCCGTCGCTGCTTGCCACCAAAGCGGCGGGTTGTGACCGGCGTTGGCGTAGGTCAGGACGCCGGTCGAGCGGGTGAGCACGGCATATACGGCTGTGACGAACATACCCTGTTGGGCATCGGGGAAGAGCAATTCGTTCACGCGTCGCAAGACCTCGGCGGGGGAAAACGTCTGTAAGGTGGCGGCGCGCACGAGGGTGCGGGTGAGTGCCATGAAGAGGGCTGCCGGCACGCCTTTATCGGCTACATCGGCGATGAACAGGCCCAACCGATCGCCGGGAAGTTCGATCACATCGTAAAAATCGCCGCCCACCTGACGGGCAGTATGCCAACAGGCGGCCAGGTCCCATTCCGGGTAAGAAGGCAGAGACTCCGGCAGGAAGGTCTTTTGAATCTGACGCGCCAGCTGCACTTCGGTTTCCAGGCGTTCCCGGCGCACCATCTCCTTTTGCAGCAGATCGTTCTGGATCGCCAGGGCTGCTTCCTGGGCAACGCCATGCAGAATTTCCAGGCCTCGGCGGCGGAAACGGCGACCGCCCGATCGCTCTTCGGCCACGAGCACCCCGAAGAAAGCTTGCTTAATGCTCAAGGGAATGCCGATTAGCAGGGGAAGATCGCGCTGTAAAATGGGCGAATTCTCATCGTGCCAGGGCGGGGCGATTTGCAGCCAGCTTAGCGCCTCCTTTGCTTCGAGCGGCGCAAGGCGCACCTGACCGCTTTGACGCACTTCATCCAGAAGCGGGAACTTGTTCTCCGGAAGCGGTTTGGAAAAAAGAGCCTCAGATGTCGTTTTGTCCAGTCCGTAGGATTGAACAGGCAGGTAATGATGGCCGATCTCATCCCAAAGGTACAGTGCGCAGCGCTCCACGCCTACCAAGATCGGCAAAATGCGCACGATGGCAGTCAGAATTTCTTCCAGATCGTTCAAGCTCACCACGGCCTGGGCAACCTGCAGCAAGGCAGCCGAAGCATAGGCCTGCTCCTGAGCGGCATCGTAGAGACGGGCGTTTTCGATGGCGACGGCCGAATAACCGGCAAAAGTCGTGACGATCGCCAGTGCTTCGTGACCGTAGCGTCCTTGCTCGGGATGTGCCAGGGTCAGCACGCCGAACGGACGCTCGCCGATGCGCAGCGACACGGCAATGGAAGAATACTCCGCGGGGAAGCCGGCGGCGATCCCGGTCGCCCATAGCGGGTCACTCGGCTTGCGGATGATCGCTTCTTCAGAGAGCAGGGCTTCGAGCAGGGCACGATGGGCTTGGGGATTTTGGCGCATGGCCTGATCCAGGGCCTCGATGCTCACTCCATGGGCAAGGGCCGGCCGTAGCTCTCCATCTTGGAGCAACCAGATAGCCGAAACTTGGCAGGGCAGGGTACGCTCGAGCTCGTTCAGCACGCTGTTCAACACTTCCTCCAGCCCGGTGTTGGCCGAAAGCAGGACGGCCACTTCGCGCAAGCTTTCGGCCACGCGCCGTCTCCATTGCTCGGAGCGATAGAGATCGGCATTGTGAATGGCCGCGGCGATGCTCCCGGCCACGGCCTCGAACATCAGGCGATCCTCTTCGCTGAAGGCATTCAGACGGTTGGATTGAATATCCAGAACGCCGACCACGCGACGATTGTAGATCAGCGGCACACAGAGCTCGGAGCGTGTGTTGGCTGGCGGCCAGGGGGAGGGGCGATAGCGCGGGTCTTTGGAAACATCGTTGAGCAAAACTGTTTTGCCGTGCCGCGCCACCCAGGGGATGATCCCTTTAGGATCGTCCAGCGAAAGCGTATAACCTATCAAGACCTGGCTACGCTTGCCGCTTCCGGCCTCGTATTGGATTTTGCGCCGGTTCGGGTGGACGGTGAACAGGTGTACATAAGGGTAGCCAAAGCGGCGATGAATGCGGTCAGCGACGTTTTGAAGGAGCGAGGCGATATCCAAGCTGGTGGTGGCGGCTCTGCTGATCTCGGCGATGAAGTTCAACTGGCGGGCACGTCGCTTTAGGTCACTATAGAGGTGCGCTGATTCAATGGCGCGGGCGATGGCATCGGCCAAAGATTCGAGCACCAACACATCATTGGGGTGAAAGGCGTGCGTCTGATTGCTTTGGAGATCGAGGACGCCCAGGACGCGGCCTTCCACCTGGAGGGGAAAGACCGCTTCGGAGCGCGTTTCCGGCAAACTGTCAATATAGCGGAAGCGCGGCTCACGGCCAACATCCTGGCAGATGATGCGTTTCCCTTCCAAAGCGGCGGTGCCGATCAGGCCCTGGCCGAGGTGCACGCGCAAGGTCGGCGGTTGACGTTCTTCCCCCTCGCCGATGGCGCCGGCGCGGTAGCTCAAGATGTCTGCATCGGCTTCGCGGGTGAAAAGAGCGACGTAGTAGTAGTGGAACGTATCGCGGATCTCGCGCACCACGCGTTCGGCCATATCGTCCACATCGCTGATGCGTGCTAACTGCGCCGTGACGCGGCGTACCAGGGTGAGCTGTTCGCGCCGGAATTGCTCGATCACCTCGCGATGGGCTGCCAGCAACCCTAACGCAGCGACATGCGCGATGCCCTCCAATAGGGCGATCTCTTGCTCATGAAATGGCTTGGCACGTCTCAGGCCGAGGACGCCGAAGATATAGCCGCGATCGTGCACCGGTGTGCAAACCCAATGCTCGTTTTGCTCCTCTTCGAGTACCGTTTGCAGGGTGGAAAAGGCGCGCAACATCGGCTCTGTATTTGGACGCGACGGAAAAAGCCTCTCTTCCTCGAGCGGTGTGCGTAGCAGGGCTTCGTTGAGCCAAATCTCTGTCTTCCCTTGCAGTAGACGGCGGATCGTTTCGAGGATCGTTTGGTACTGTTGTTCTAAGCGGGGAAGGCGGGCCAGCTTGGCCCCTAGTTCGACCATTTCCTGCCATTCGGCGGGAGAAGGATCGAGGGAATACTTCATGCCTCTTTGCCCCTGTATTTGATCAGGGTGAGCGTGTTTCCTTGTTCCGAAGAAGAGTATCTCACCTCATCCATTAGCCGATGGATAAGATAGACGCCTAAGCCACCGATTTTGCGCTTGGAAAGCGGCGCATTAATATCGGGTTTAGAGACCTTTTCCATTTCAAACGAGCGCCCTGTATCGTGGAGGGTGATCGAAAGAGCTTTTCCATCCCATGCTACTTGGATGTCGATTTCCCCGGCTTGACCGCGATAGGCATGTTCGATGATGTTGGAGCAGGCCTCATCGGTGGCCATTTGAACGGCATAGATGGCACGCTCAGGAAAGCCGGCGCGTTCTGCGGCCTGCCCGACGAACGTGCGAATTTCGTCCAGGTAGTCAAAACGCGCCGGCCATGAGCGACGGATCTGGAACGAGCTCATTCCGGAGATAAGCCTTTAGAAGTGGCCGATGGCATCCGGAAGGTTGTCAAAGATCTTGAAAACCCTGGTGAAACCGGCCAGGTCCAAGGCCTCTAGCACCCGTGGATTTACCAGTGCTAATACAACTTCGCCGCGGTGGTAACGACGGCAAGCGCGCTGGGCACTCAATAGGGCGCGAAAGCCGGCGCTGGACATGTATTCCACGCCGCTCATATCGACCACGATCTTGAAACGACCGCGTCGCAATAGGTCCTCAAAAACCTCGTTCAAGTTGGGGGCGGTGGCGCTATCAATTCGCCCGGTGAGCGTGATGAGGACGCAATGCTTGTACTCTTTGAAGTTTACTTCCATAGCAGAAACTCCTTTCTGTTTGATGTAAGCTGGATAGGATGGGCGCAAGTATACCCCAGAAAGTCTGCTCCAATGATTAAGATTTTGGGAATCTGCTGATGACGTGTGCCGGAGAAGCTGGGCGATCCATCGCTCCGCCCTGATGAATGAAGATCGGCGTGCCTTCGGCTGCATAGCCGAGTTCAATATAGGCCTGACCGGTCAGGTAGCGTTGGCTATCAATGGCGCAGGAGGTGACCCAGCCGATGATGCGGCCATTGCCATCGCTGACGGGGTCGCCGTTATGTGCCATGCGCACGCGTTGCTCATCGAAGCGGAAGCGCACTACCACGCCTTTACGCTCCTTTTCGTGCGCCACATAGGCCTCGCGCCCGATGAACCAGGGCTTATAGAGCTTCACGTAGGCACCGAAACCGGCTTCGGCAACGCCGAGATCGCGTTGCCCCATGTTGCCGGATCCTTCGCCCATTTCGTGCCCATAGAGCGGCAGACCGGCTTCTGTGCGCAGGGAATCACGCGCTCCAAGGCCAACCGGCTTTAGGCCAAAGGGTTGACCGGCTTGCAGCAACGCGTTCCAAAAGTCTACGGCGCGATCGGGGTGCACAAAGAGCTCAAAGCCCATTTTCTCGCCGGTATAGCCGGTGCGCGAGACGATGAGATCGAAACCACCGACCACGGCATCGCACAGTTCCGTGCGCTTGAGCTTCAGAATGCGGGCGCGGGTTTCGTCATCGCAGCCGAGCGTCAGCAGAATATCGCGGCTCTTGGGACCTTGGAGGGCAATATCCACGCGCATATCATCGCCGGATTTTGGATCGCGCAGGTTGCGGATTTCGGCCTCGTAGCCATAGACGCGTGCCCATGGGCGGGCATTATCAATGCGCACTGTCCCATCGCGCACGGCCTCAAACCAGGCGCGGTCTTTGTCATCGTTGGCGGCATTGACCACGACCAAGTAGCGATCCCAGGCGCGGCGATAGACCAGGGTATCATCGATCACGTCGGCATCGGGGGTGAGGAACTGGGTGTAGAGCGATTCGCCCGGCTGCAGGTTGCCGCAATCGTTGGCGCAGATCGCATCCAGGAATGAAGCGGCATCCCGACCGACGATCTCATAGACGCCCATGTGGGAGACATCGAAGAGCCCTGCCGCTTGCCGCGTGGTTAGGTGTTCTTCCACTACTGAGGTATACCAGACAGGCATTTCCCAGCCGGCGAAGGGGATGAGCTTGGCCCCCAGCGCTTTGTGCACTTCATATAAGCGAGTGCGCTTCAGCTCACCTTCCTCTGCTTGCCAGGTGAAGGGCGGTTTGGCCGGGCCGGCTGGCAGGTTGTCTTTTTCAATGCCGATATACCAGGGTTTTTCCTTCCAAACCGCTTCTCCTTGTGTTTGGATGGCCGAGGCCGAGGGATTTTCCATTACCACCACGGGGCCCGGCAGGCGCTTTGCGCTGCCATCCGGTTGACCATCCAGGTTGAGCGAGAGATAGCCATCGGAGAGATCGCGCAACCAGGTGGCGACGAGAGAGGCTTTCTCGATCGGCAAGCTGAGCTGATAGTGATCGGGTCCCAGGCAAGTGATCGTGGCTTCCACAGTTCCTTTGGGGGTGTGAATGCGCGTCGGAGTGCTTTGCCCTTCTTTGATTGCCGAAAGATCGGCGCTCAGGTTGTAATCCAGGAATTGCCGCACCCGTTTGCCTTTCAGATCGAAGACGCCATTGGTGACTTTGTCATCCAGATAGTAGAAATGCGGGTAACCATGGGGCGTGTATTCAAAGTCAATGCCGGCTTTTTCTGCCATTTCGCGCACTTGGAGGCGGGCGTTTTCCAGGGCCTCAAAATCAATTTTGGCCCGGCGTTGTCGCCCCTGGCGCGGGGTATCCACGCTGTGAGGCACACAAGCAAGGAGCACATCGGCGATGATGTTGGCCAGCCGGCGCGATTGAGCTTCATCGAAGCCGCGTTGGGTGATCCAAGGAGTGCCCAGGCGAATGCCGCTCGGATCGAGGGAGTTCTTATCGCCGGGGATGGTGTTGCGGTTGACGACGATGCCCACCAGGTCGAGGATGCGGGCGGCCTGATCGCCATTTAGCGAGGTGCCGTCCGGGCCTTTGATCGTGGTCACATCTATGTTGAGCATGTGGCAGTCCGTCCCCCCGAACGGGATGCGCAGGCCGCGTTTGGCCAATTCATCGGCCATGGCCACGGCATTGCGCACGGTCTGCTCTTGCAGGCGGCGGAATTGCTCGGTGCGTGCCAGCTTGAAGGTCAAGGCCAGCGCCGCGAAGACGTTGACGTGAGGCCCTCCCTGTTCACCGGGGAAGACGGCGCGGTCAATTTTGCGCGCCAGGGCGGCATCGGTGGTTAGGATAATGGCACCGCGAGGGCCGTCCAAAGTCTTATGGGTGGTCGAAGTGACCACGTGAGCGTAGCCGATCGGCGAAGGAACAACCCCGGCGGCGACCAGCCCACCGATGTGGGAAATATCTGCCAGCAAGTATGCTCCTACTTCATCGGCGATCTCGCGGAACGCTTTCCAATCCGGCACCCAGGAATAGGAAGAGTAACCAGCGATGATCATCTTCGGGCGATGTTCCCGTGCCAGGGCGCGCACGGCCTCGTAATCAATGCGTTCGGTGCGCGGATCGACGGTGTAGTGTACGGCTTTGTAGTATTTTCCGGAGCGGTTGACGGACGAGCCGTGGGTCAGATGTCCGCCGTGGAGCAGGTTCATGCCCATTACTGTATCGCCGGGTTCGAGCAGCGCATGATAGACGGCATTGTTGGCCGGGGCGCCGGAAAGCGCTTGAACGTTGACGTAGATCTGATCGGCTGTGTAACCGTTGGCGGCGAAAGCCTCGGCGCAGCGGCGGCGGGCCAGGGCTTCGATCAGATCGGCGTATTCCACGCCTTTGTAATAACGCGGATCGGAATAGCGCCGATAGTGGGCCAGGCGATTCGGATAGTCGAGGATCTCTTCCTCGCTCATCCAACGCGTCTCTTCATCCGGATAGCCTTCGGCATAGATGTTCTGGAAAGCAGAGGCCAGCGCTTTGCGCACGGCCAAAGGCGCCTGGCTTTCGGAGGGGATGAGGATCAACTTTCGCGCCTGGCGTTCGGCTTCCAAGCGGGTCAGCTCATAAACCGCCGGATCTAACTCGGCAAGCGAACCACGAAAAAGGAAATCGTTCATGGGGAGCTCCTGTTTTGGGGAACTTGGAGGGACATTTTTGGAAAGAACAAATGGTCTGGAAGACCAGGGCAATTGTAGAACGAGAAAGATGGTACGTCAAGGACAGGTTATAGCCGGTGACCGTTATCGGCAAAGAAGTGGTTCCATTCCAAAGCCATGCCTTACCACATGGGCTCGATTGAATAGGACGCGGACAAACACGGACGACACGGAAAAGATGGCTTTGCCTGGTTCGCATAGGATAAATTCCGTGCTACTTGACAAATCCCTTCCCCTTATTTATAATGATTACAGAATAATAACCATTATAAAGAGTTTCTATGTCTTCTGTCGATTGCTTACTTCAATCTCTCAAACAAGCCGGCTTGCGGCTAACGCCGCAGCGAATTGCCATTTGTCGTTTGCTGGCCGGGACGGATACCCATCCGACCGCCCTTCAGATTTATCAGGTCCTCAAGCCACAGTATCCCTCGCTTTCTGTGGCGACGGTCTATAACACACTGGAGGTGCTGGTGGCGCTAGGGGCGGTGAATGCGCTTGGCCATGCTGGAGATGATGAGGTGCATTACGATGCCGATACCGAACCTCACGTGAACTTGGCATGTATCTCCTGTCACAAGATCGTGGATGTTTCTTCGGAGTACGTGCGTCACCTGGATGGTGAAGTCTCTCAGAATAGTGGCTTCAAGATTCTAGGAGCGCGTGTGTTGTATTACGGTCTTTGTCCGCAATGCCAACAGAGCGCGCCGGGCTCTTGACGCCGATCTTGTTGAGCGACTCACTTTTCCAAGATCATCTTCCAAGGATTAACAGACTATGGAGACCCCTCTCAACATTTCTTTGCCTCCTGTTGCATCACGTTGCACGGATGTTTTGATCGATACATTGCGGGGGTATCAGGGCATCCGGGATGTTGAGTTTGATTTGAACAGTGGAAACCTCAAAGTAAGCTACGATCCGCGCTTGCTTTCGCCAGAACACGCCCTCTCGCTTGTGCGTCACTCGGCGCAAATAGCGACCCAGCGGGTGATGCAATGCCTGAGCAAACGCGAGGCGGGGTTGGAAGCCTGTACCTACTGTACCCTAGAGATGCATCAGGCACTCTTGCAACATTACCGTTCGGCAATGACCTTACCACAGGTGAACTTCCAGAACGGAGTGATACTGGCCTCTTTGGGAAGCGGCGAGGCCGTTCTCGCAGAATCGAAAATAGCCGAAGCCGTTGCCGTTCCCGCGACGGAGAAAGCCGAACCCCGTCCGCTTTTGCCGCCTGAAAAGGTGGAACTGCTTTTCACATTCCTGACTGCGCTCTTTGGGCTGACGGCATGGATCGGCTCAAGAAGCGGAGTGCCGTTCTGGGGTGTGGTCATCTTGTATACCCTTTCTTATTTCTTCGGCGGATATTTTGGTTTGCTGGCGAGCATCAAAACGCTCAAAGAAAAAACGTTGAACGTAGATTTGCTGATGATCCTGGCGGCGCTGGGCGCAGCGTTCATCGGATCACCCGCCGAGGGAGCGACCCTTCTCTTCCTTTTTTCACTTTCGAATGCCCTCCAAGCCTATGCGATGGATCGTAGCCGCAAGGCAATCCAGAAATTGCTCGATCTACGCCCACCCGTGGCAACGGTGCGACGCGGCTCGCGGCTGGAAACCGTGCCGGTGGAGAAATTGCGCCTGGGGGATGTGGTGGTTGTGCGGCCTGGGGAGCGCTTCCCGATTGACGGCGAAGTGATCCAAGGCGAATCGGATGTCAATCAGGCGACGATCACCGGCGAAAGCGTGCCGGTGCATAAGTCGCCGGGAGATGCAGTTTTCGCGGCCACGTTGAACGGTTCCGGCGCGCTGGAGATCCGCGTCACGCGCTTGGCGCAGGATACAACCCTGGCACGGATCGTCCGGCTCGTCGAAGAGGCGCAGGCGACCAAAGCGAATACGCAACGGGCGCTGGATACCTTTGAGCAGTATTATGCTTATTTTGTGCTCGGTGCGGCGGCGCTCTTGATCCTGATCCCTTGGTTATTGTTGGGCGAACCTTTCCGGCCAACGTTTTACCGCGCTATGACCTGGCTGGTGGTCGCTTCGCCATGTGCGCTGGTGATCTCAACGCCGGCCAGCATTCTGAGTGCCATTGCCAATGCAGCGCGCAACGGTGTGCTCTTCAAGGGGGGAGTGCACTTGGAGAAGACGGCGGAACTGAAAGTCGTCGCTTTTGATAAGACCGGCACCCTCACGACAGGGCAGCCGACATTCCAGATGATTTATGCGCTGAACGGGGATGAAAACGAGCTTTTGCGCCTGGCCGCGGCGGTGGAATCGCGCTCGGAGCATCCCCTGGCCCGGGCTGTCGTAGCAGCGGCGCAGCAGCGCGGACTGGATGTGCCGCAGGCGCACGCCTTTCGGGCGATCGCTGGCCAGGGCGTGGAAGGGCGCGTGGAGTGGGCACAAGCCGATCCGTTGATCTGGATCGGGGGTGAGCGCCTATTCCAGGAACGTGGCATTTCCATTCCGAAAGCGTTGCAGGAGAAAGGGCGCGATTGGGAAGAGAGAGGGCAGACGGTGATGTTCGTCTACTGTGCCGAAGCCCAGGGCGCCGATTGTCCTCAAGGGTTTCTCGGCCTACTGGCGATAGCCGATGAGTTGCGAGAAGATGCTGTGGCTATGATTCGCGGCCTGAAGGCGATCGGGATCGAGCGCGTGGTGATGTTGACCGGTGATAATCCGCGCGTTGCTGCTCAAATCGCCGCCCGCGCCGGTGTGGATGAATTCCATGCCGGGTTGTTGCCGGAAGATAAAGTAACCATCCTGCGCGAATTGCGCCGGCGCTACGGGCCAATTGCCATGGTAGGGGATGGCATTAACGATGCCCCCTCTTTAGCGGTCGCTGATATCGGCATTGCGATGGGGAGTGCAGGAACCGATGTGGCGATTGAGACTGCGGATGTGGTCTTGATGGCCAACGATCTGCGCAAAATTCCCTTTGCCGTCGATCTGGCGCGTCAGGCGAAGGGGATCGTGCGCCAGAACCTGACCTTTGCCTTGGCGGTGATCGTGGTGCTGGTGGCTTCGGCGTTTGGCCTGCAGCTACCTTTGCCTTTGGGCGTGGTAGGGCATGAGGGGAGCACGGTGATCGTCGTGCTGAACGGTTTACGCTTGCTGGCGTATCATGGCCGGGCGGTATGACCCGAGGCGGGTGATGAATTCAAAGAGTTGCTCCATGCCCTGACGAATGGGCGGAATCTCGATAAATTCTTGCAGGGTGTGGGATTGGCCACCGCGGGTGATGCCCAACACCAGCGCCGGATAGCCCCGGCTGAGGGGAATATTGGCATCGGTCGAGCCGGCGGTGAGGAGCGGCTCGATTCCCTGGTGTAGCAGGCATTCTTGGGCCAGTTGCACCAGGGGATGGCGTGATGGAATTTCGCCGGCTGGTCGTTCTCCCAGCATTTCGATCTCGATTTGCACTTGAGGGGAGCGCAAGCGTTTGACGGTCGAAAAGACTTGCTTGCGGAGCGTTTGCAGGGTGTTTTCGCTTTCCGAGCGCAGATCGAGTTCCAGCCAGGCCTGCGAGGCGATCACGTTGATCCCGCTGCCGCCGCCCACCCGGCCGATATTCAGCGTGGTGCGCGGTTGCGCCGGGAGGGGCAGGGAACTCAGCGCGGCGATGATCTGGCCTAGAATGTGGATGGAGGAGGGGATTTCGGGGTTGCTCCAGGGGTGGCCGCCGGGCGTTTGCACTTCTAGGCGGTAGCGTTGTACCCCAACGCCGCGGTGATAGATATAGCCCAGAGCCAGGCCTTCGAGCACCAGGTAGCCGCTCACCTCACCGCCGAAACGTTCGACAACTGCCTTCATGCCGCGTAGGTTTCCCAGGCCTTCTTCGCCGCTGTTGGCGATCAGCCACAGATCGAAGGGAAGATTCACCCGACGTTGGCGCAACATCCAAATTAGCCCAAAGAGGGCAGCGATGCCCAGGGCGTTGTCACCCAGCCCGGGTCCATATAGCCGCGCCGCTTCGTGCCGAGAGCGCAGATCGGTTTCGGCGGGGAAGACGGTATCCAGGTGGGCTGTTACGATCAGGGGCGGGGCGGTCTTTTCATTTGATCTTATGCAACCATATACATTTGGTAGATCATCCATGAAGACTTCTAGCCCCTCGCGGCGCATTTGCTCGAAGACGAGGCGTGCCCGTTCTGTTTCGCCAAAGGGCGGAGCCGGGGTTTGCTGGATTTGTTGGGTGAGTTCAAGTAGGGAGGGAAGCAGGTCGGTCATAGGGGATGGGCCAGCAGGGCGAGATATTCGAGGCGGGAGCGCGCCAGCTCGGGCAGCACGTCCCAGCAGTAGAAAGGATCGAGGCTTTCGCTTTTGAAGGCGGCTGAGATGGCGCCATGGAGCACGGCTTGGGTCAGGTTGGAGGTCCGTAGAAGGCCGGCCAGAAAGCCGCCCCCGAAGGCCTCCTCCAACCCGATCGAATAGCCGTGCCTTGGATAGGCGGGAATTTCCCAGCGTTCGTTTGAGGTGGCCGAATAGAGCAGGCAGCGTTGGGCAAGCAAGTGGACGACGATGTGCGGGACGATCTTGCTCACTTGGGTGACCATTTCCCAGAGGTCCTCACTTTTGCCCCAGAAGAGGAGGCGCAAATCGTTTTCGTGGATCAACAGGGCTTCCAGTCCTTCGAAGAGGGACAATTTCTGGGTGTAAGCCGAAGAGCCGCTTTGCAATTTTGGGAAGGTGGCAACCAGACGTCTGATGCCGTGGGTATACAGATAGGCGATCCATTCGTGTAGGTTTTCCAGCGGCATGGCGCAGAGATAGGCGGCTTCGGCCTTTTGAAAGGCGGGGGGAAGCGGAAACGGCGAGAAGCCACGAGAGGCGAGTAAAGCGTCCTTTTCGGGTTGATAACCGAGTAAGGCAGGCGGGAATGAGATGCCATGTCGCAAACAGGCTTGGGTGAGAGGAAAGCCAGGGTGCAAGTTGGCATCGTAGCTATAGACGGTACGTTGCTCGATGGGATGATCCAACACGCGTAGGCCGTCGAGGGCCAGACTATGTTTCTGCAGCAGTTCCTTGAAAGCGGCAGGATAGTCGCTTCCGATTTCAGAGACCAGGCCGAGCTCTTTTTCCCAGATGGCAGCCCCAGCCGTGGCATAGAGAGCGCGCCCGCCGGGAAGGTCGAGGCGAGCGGGTTCGTTAGGATAGAAAATAAAATCACGGGTGAGTGCCCCGATCAATAACAGGCGCGGTGGAGAATCTGGGTGCCTCATCTCTACTCTTGCGGTCGGATAGTCGGTGCTTGTGTGGATGGGTGCAAGGGCAGCAGGATGGTGAAGTTGCTTCCTTTCCCTTCGATGCTTTCCACCCAGATTTGCCCCCCGTGCATTTCGATCATTGCTTTGGCGATCGAAAGCCCCAGCCCCAGGCCGCCATGACGGCGCGTTAGATGGGATTCAACCTGGTAGAAGCGTTCAAAGATATGGGGAAGGTCTCTGGCCGGGATGCCGATGCCATCATCGACAACGGAAATCCTGACATGCCCTGGGACGGCTTCGGCGCGGATGAGGATGTGTCCGCCGGGTTCGGTGAAGGTAACGGCATTTTGTATCAGGTGGCGCAGGGCGGTGGCGATCTTTTCGGCATCACATTCCAGGCTCAATTGAGGGTCTTTGATGTCCACTTTCAGATGTAAGTCCTTTTGCTGGATGGCCGGGAGGAATGCGGCGGTCACTTCTTCGATCAGGCGTGCCACTAACACCGGGCGTTTGCGCAAGCGACTGGATCCGGACTGATAATGCTCGATATTGGAGAGGTTTTCGACGATCTCTTTTAGCCGGGCGGCGCTGCGGATGATGACATCGAGTTGGGCATGGTATTCAGAACCCTGGAGTAGTTCACGGAGGAAGGTGGCGTGTCCCAAGATCAGGCCTAAGGGGGTGCGCAATTCGTGTGAGGTGATGGCGATGAATTCGTTTTTGAGCCGTTCGATTTCTAAGACATCTTCGCGGGCGAGTTTCATCTGTCTCTGGAGGCGCAAGTTGGAGAGGCGCAAAGCAATCACGCCAGCCAGGATTTCCAATGCAACGACATCTTCCTGGGTATATTCTCCCTGTAGGCGGTTAAGTACCTCCAGCACACCGAGCACTTCGTTGTTGGCGATAATGGGCACGGCGAGCAGAGTGCGAGTTTCCATTCCCGTCAGACGATCCACTCCTTTGAAGAGGCGCGGATCCTGGGCGGCATTGTTGACGATGAGCGGTGCGCGATGGGTGAAAACCCAGCCGGCAATGCTCTCTTCGAGCGGAACGCGCACTTCTCCTAACATTTCCCGGTGAAACCAGGGGGCGCTGCGGAAGCGGAGTGCGTTCCAATCCTCATCATATTCCAGGATGGAGGCCGATTCGCTTTCCGTCATTTCACTGGCCAGGCCAATGGCCATTTGCAGGAAGGCGGCTTCCTCGGAAAGGTTGCCCAGGCCGCGCAGGAAGGATAGGAGTTTTTCCCAAAGAATGGATGCTTCGCTCATGTTTTTCTCTGTTCTTCAGGACACATTCGGATTATACTTCAGGCCGTTGTGGGATGCTTTCATCCTGAAAATTGTATTTTCGTATCGGAGGTTACTCATGTCCAAAAAGATCCGTGTGGCCGTCATCGGTGTAGGAAACTGTGCTTCTTCGCTGGTTCAAGGCGTGGAATTCTACAAGAACACGCCAGATGATGCGGTCGTTCCAGGGTTGATGCATGTCAACCTGGGCGGTTACCATGTCCGGGATATTGAATTTACGTTGGGAATTGATATTGACATCAACAAGGTCGGGAAGGACCTTTCGGAGGCTATCTTTGCTCCGCCGAACAACACCTATCGCTTTAGCGATGTCCCCTATTTGAATGCACCGGTAGTGCGTGGCATGACGCACGATGGTTTGGGTAAATACCTTTCCCAGGTGATCCAGAAGGCCCCCGGCCCGACGGCGGATATTGTGCGCTTGCTGCGCGAGACGAAGACCGATGTGGTGGTGAATTTCCTGCCTGTCGGCTCGGAGATGGCGACCAAATGGTACGTGGAGCAGGCAATCGAGGCCGGCTGTGCCTTTGTCAACGGTATTCCGGTCTTTATCGCTTCTTCTGATTATTGGGCGAACCGCTTCAAGAGCGCCGGTCTACCTGTATTGGGCGATGACATCAAGTCCCAGTTGGGGGCTACCATTCTGCATCGGGTGTTGACCACGCTGTTTGTCGATCGTGGCGTGCGCATCGATCGCACTTACCAGCTGAATTTTGGCGGTAATACGGACTTTTTGAACATGCTGGAGCGTGAGCGTTTGGAGAGCAAGAAGATTTCCAAGACCGGCGCAGTGACCAGCATGATCCCCTATCCGATTGAAGCGGAGAACGTGCACGTTGGCCCCAGCGATTACGTGCCTTGGCTCACCGATCGCAAGTGGTGCTATATCCGCATCGAGGGCACGACCTTCGGCGAGGTGCCGTTGAATCTGGAGGCCAAGCTGGAAGTTTGGGATAGCCCGAACTCCGCCGGCGTGATGATCGATGCGATCCGCTGCGCTAAGCTGGCGCTGGATCGCGGCTTGAGCGGTCCGATCATCGGACCTTCCTCTTACTTCTTCAAGACGCCGCCGAAACAATTCCGCGATAGCGTGGCGCGTGAGATGGTGGAGGCTTTCATCCGGGGTGATGAGGATGTCCGATAAAGAGCGCTTACTCCAACGCTCGCGGAGCCGTGAGGCGCAAGTATCTGTGATCGGCCTGGGGTACGTTGGGCTACCGTTGGCCGTAGTCTTTGCCGAGGCCGGCTTCCACGTGATCGGCATTGATGTGGATGTGCGGAAAATCGAGGCTTTGCGGCAGGGTCGCTCGTATATTCAAGATGTGCCTTCAGAACAGATAGCGCGCTTGGTGCAGAATGGGCGATTGGAAGCGACAACCGATTTTTCCGTGCTGGCCCAGGTAGATGCGGTGAGCATTTGTGTGCCGACCCCGCTGCGCAAAACCGGTGATCCAGATCTCTCTTATATTCTGTCCGCTACCCAAGAGCTGGCAAAATATTTGCATCCGGGCATGGTGATCGTTTTGGAATCCACCACCTATCCCGGCACAACGCGCGAACTGATGCTCCCCAAGCTCAGCGAGGCTTCTGGGCTGAAAGTGGGCGAGGATTTCTTCCTTTGCTTTTCGCCGGAACGCGTCGATCCGGGGCGCAAGGATTGGACCACCTACAATACGCCTAAGGTGATCGGCGGCATTACACCGGCCTGCACCGAAGTAGCTACGGCCTGGTATGGTCAGGCTATTCAGACGGTGATCCCGGTCTCTTCGGCAGAGGCGGCGGAGATGACCAAATTGCTGGAAAACACGTTCCGCATGATCAATATTGGCCTGGTGAATGAAATGGCGATCATGTGTGAACGTTTGGGTGTGGATGTGTGGGAAGTGATCGATGCCGCCGCAACTAAACCTTTTGGTTTTATGAAATTCACGCCGGGGCCTGGGCTGGGTGGTCATTGCATCCCGATCGATCCTCTCTACCTTTCCTGGAAGATGAAGGTGCTGAATTACACGGCACGCTTCATTGAGCTGGCCTCCGAGATCAACACCAACATGCCGCGTTATGTGGTCTATCGTCTGATGGATGCGTTCAACGAGCGCGGACGCACCCTCAAGGGCTCGCGTGTGCTCGTCTTGGGGGCGGCCTATAAGCCGGATGTGGATGATGTCCGCGAATCGCCGGCGCTGGATGTGATCGGGTTGCTCCATCAGAAAGGCGCTCAGGTTTCGTATCACGATCCCTATATCCCTCGCCTGGAAACCCATGATGGCCTGCAACTGGAATCTGTGCCCGATTTGCTTCAGGCGGTGCGCCAGGCAGATGCAGTGGTGATCATTACCAATCATAAAGTTTATGATTACCCTGCCATTCTCGAGACGGCGCAGTTTATCTTTGATACCCGCAATGCTTTGGGAGCGCTCGGAAAAAACAATCCAAAGGTGGTAAGGCTCTGATGGAGTTGCATCTTACACAGTGTTCGGTTCGGAAGGATGGGAATGGCAAAGGGGGGAGCCAAGAACACCGTTTGAAGGAGTGTTGAAATGGCTACTTATCTGATCACCGGAGTGGCCGGCTCGATCGGCGCGCGCACGGCGGAATTGCTGCTGGAAGAAGGCCATGCTGTCGTCGGCGTGGATAACCTCAACGATGCCTATGATGTGCGCATGAAAGAGTATCGCCTGCGGCGCCTCCAGGAATACTCGGCATTCACGTTTCATCGCCTGGATATTTCACGACGCGAAGTTCTGGGGAGCGATTCGCCCCTCTATATTCGGGAGGATGTTTCGGCAGTGATCCATTTTGCGGCTCGCGCCGGCGTGCGTGCTAGCGTTGAGGATCCGTGGGTTTTTATGGAGACAAATGTGGTAGGGACGCTTAACATGCTGGAATGGGCTCGCATGCACCGGGTGCCGAAGTTCATTCTGGCCTCAACCTCTAGCATTTACGGCCTGAATCCGCCTTTGCCCACGCCAGAAGAGGCCGATAGCGATCGACCGCTTCAGCCCTATGCGGCCAGCAAAAAGGGAGCCGAGGCGCTATGCCATAGCTACCATTACCTTTACGGCCTAGATGTGAGCATTTTGCGCTATTTCACCGTCTATGGCCCGGCCGGGCGTCCCGATCTGGCGATGTTTCGCTTTTGCCAATGGATTCACGAGGGCCGGCCGGTGCGCGTGAACGGCGATGGAGAACAATCGCGCGGCTTTACTTATGTGGATGATATTGCTCGCGGCACGATCCTGGCCCTCCGACCGTTGGGCTATGAGATCATCAACCTGGGCGGGCATGAGGTGGTGACGATCAATGCCTTAATCCGCTTGTTTGAAGAGATCATCGGGCAGCGCGCCGAGGTGATCTATGGACCTCCCAACCCGGCGGATATGCTCACCAACTGGGCCGATGTGAGCAAGGCGCGTCGCTTGCTCGGTTGGGAGCCGCAGGTTTCGTTGCGCGAGGGCCTTCAACGCCTGGTTGATTGGTATCGCCAGGAGCGCGCCTGGGCACGCGAGGTGATCACTGCATGAAGCTCAATCTACGCCAACGGTGGCAGGCTTGGCGACAAGATGCTTTGCTAGGGCGGGTGCTGCGCAATAGCGGTTACCTGTTCACCAGCACCACGTTTTCGGCCTTTTTGAGCTTCCTGCAAGGAATGCTCGCTACCCGCTTGCTTGGAATGGCCGATTATGGCTTGATCGCCGGGACGATTACGGTCTTTGCCTCGAATGTTAATCGCTTGCTCTCCTTTCGGATGAGCGAGATCACCGTGCGCTATTTGGGAGAAACGCTCACCCAACAAGCCAGAGATCGCGCCGCAGCGACGATTCGACGCCTGATCTTCCTGGAAACGGCGACCTCGCTGCTTTCGTTTCTGGTGCTGGTCGTTTTGGCTCCCTGGGCGGCGCGCACCCTTGCCAAGGACCCTTCGATAATTCCTTGGCTGATCTTCTATGGCCTGTTCATCTTGGCTAATCCGGCCAACGAGACGGCCACCGGTATCTTGCAGGCAGTGGATCGATTCAATCGCCTGGCACGGATGAACGCAATTCAGAGCCTGATCACGGCCAGCTTGATTGCCTTGGCCTATTCGCAACACTGGGGAAGGATCGAGGTGCTCCTTGCGTATTGGGCGGGCAAAATGTATTTGAGCTTGGCAACCGCCTGGGAGGGTTGGCGCGCTATTCAGGCGACTCTTGGGCAGGGATGGTGGCGGGGTTCCCAAGAACATCCTGCTCCATGGCGGGAAATTTTCGGCTTTGCTCTCAGTACCAACCTAAATGGGACTGTGAATCTCTTCGCCCGTGATAACGTTACCCTTTACTTGAGCGCGTTGCGTTCGCCGACGGAGGTCGGTTATCTTCGTTTGGCTTTGGGGCTGATCAATTTGGTGATGTTGCCCATTGGGCCTTTTATCTGGCCGACCTACGCCGAGATCACCCGCACCGTTGCCGAGCGTCAATGGGCGATCACGCGCCGCTTGTTGCGTCGCGTCAGCCTGATCGCTGCGGCTTGGACTGTGCCTGTTTCCCTGGGGCTGATTGTCCTAGGTCCCTGGTTGGTTCCGCTGATCTATGGAGAGCAGGCGCGTCCGGCCTATGCCGCATTGGTGATCCTACTCATCGGGTATGGTTTCGCCAATATTTTTCATTGGAATCGCCCGATCTGGT
>JBBIGZ010000033.1:0-31806 GCA_037447295.1 Chloroflexota bacterium
TTGTGCTGGCGCTCATTGTAGCATAAATTTCGGTTTATGGCAAGATTTTGGCCGCATGTTGTTTTACGACTTTTCATCCTATCGGTTTGCATTGGTTGATCTCGATTGTGAGACCACTTTGTCCTATTCACAACAATGATACAATTCTCCCATGTCCTGGTGGCATAGGGAATATTTTCTGATCGCTTTTGTTATATTGCTCCTGCTCGGGGGCTACCTTTGGAAGCGTTCGCAGCAGGAGATGCCACGCTTTGATGCGGAGCGTGCCTTTGCCCACGTGGAACGGCAGGTTGCCTTTGGGCCGCGCATGCCCGGTTCGCTGGCCCATGATCAGGTCCTGGAATGGATGCGGGAGGCGTTGTCTCGCTACGGTTGGCAGACTGAAGTCCAGGAGGGCAGGGTGCGCGATCACGTGATCCGCAATCTGATCGCCTTTCGTCAACCTGATCCCCCACGTTGGTTGCTGGGTGCGCATTACGATTCCCGTCTGCTGGCCGATCGCGATCCCGATCCGACCCGGCGCACCTTGCCCGTTCCCGGTGCGAATGATGGCGCTTCCGGCGTGGCCGTGTTGCTCGAGCTGGCACGGGTGCTTCCCGCCGATCTACCTGTCTGGCTGGTCTTTTTCGATGCCGAAGATCAGGGACATCTGCCGGGTTGGGAAGAATGGAGCCTGGGAGCGCGCTATTTTGTCCGGCAGATGGATTTTCGCCCTGAAGGTGTGATCATTGTGGATATGATCGGAGATGCTGATCTTGACCTGCCCATGGATGCCAATTCCGATCCCGACCTGCGGAAAAACATTTGGCAGGTGGCCGAGGAACTGGGGTATGGCGAAATCTTTCGGCCGCAGGTCGCCTATGCGGTGATAGACGATCACATTCCCTTTTTAGAAGCCGGCATACCGGCAGTGGATATTATTGACTTGAACTACGCCTTTTGGCATACTACCCAGGATACGCCTGATAAAGTTTCGCCGCGTAGCCTGGAAATTATCGGCCAGACCCTGCTGACCTGGCTCACCCAACAGAAGCATTAGGTGCATTTTTGGATTGCTGGTAAAATTAAGACGTAATGACGACCATGGATTCCCTTCACCGATTGCGCCCCTTATGGGTGCAGCGAATTGCAAATCTGACCGCACGTGGTGCTACTGTGCGGGAGACCTTTATCCAAGAGCTGGAGCGCTTTTTCAACTTGTTGGAACAGGCAATCGAAAGCGGGGATCCGGCCTGGATGGACGGTTTGCTCTATGATTGGGCCAGCTCACCGCCCCAAACCTTATCCAACGAAAAACGCTATGTTCTCCCACTCTTATTGAATCAGATGCTCCAAACCTTGGTTGATTTGGCGCGGGAAACTTTGAAGGAGAGAGAGACGCTGGACGTGCTCACGGTCGTCTTGCCGATTTTTACTTATTGCATCGAAAAATCTACCCGCTTTGAGATGGAAACCCGCCTCAACCGGGCCATGAAGGAATTAAGTGCAGTACAGGAAGAACTAGAGCGCCTCGAACGCAGCAAATCGAACTTTATCTCGGTCGCCGCCCATGAACTCAAGACTCCTCTCACACTGATCGAAGGCTACACAGCCATGCTTCGTGATACGGTGGAAAATCTCACCCCACAGGCAACTCATTTCCTGGAAGGCATTTATAGTGGCATCCGTCGTTTGCGCCAGATCGTGGATGATATGATCGATGTTTCGCTGATCGACAACAACATGCTCAAGCTCAATCTGCAGCCGGTGCAGCTGAAAACCTTGTTCGGCTTGCTCAAGGCTGAACTCGATGCTACCTTTGTAGAACGAAAACAGACCTTTGAAATACGTCCATTTGAAGGTTTAAACGAATGGCTGGTCGGAGACCCGGAACGCCTCTATCAGGCCTTCCGCAATGTGCTGTTAAACGCCATCAAATATACTCCAGATGGTGGGAAGATCACCGTAGACGGACGCTTGCTTCCCGGCTTTGTGGAAGTTACCATCACGGATACAGGTATCGGCATTGCGCCGGAAGATCAAATGCTCATTTTTGAAAAATTTACTGCCCTGGGATCGGCTCAATTGCATTCCAGCGGTAAGACTAAATTTAAGGGGGGAGGTCCCGGCCTGGGATTGCCGATCACCCGCGGGATCATCGAAGCCCATGGTGGCACGATTTGGGTTGTCTCCGATGGTTATGATGAAGAAGAATGCCCCGGTGCCACGTTTCACATCTTGCTCCCGCTCCAGGCCGGATCCGTCGATCCCAAAATGGCCAAGATGCTCAAATCCCAGAACGAGCCGGGGAAGAATTAACTTTTTCGCATGAGTCCTCGTTCCTTACATTCCACTACGTTACCTCGTGAACGCGCCTTCCTGGTGGGGGTAGAGATTCGCGGGGAACCCTCTTTGCTCCCTCTTCAGGATTCTCTGACGGAGCTGGCTTTGCTGGCCGAAACGGCCGGCTTGGACGTCGTTGGTCAGATCACCCAGCGCTTGGATCATCCCCATGTCGAAACCTATATTGGACCCGGCAAGCTCGAGGAACTGAAAGCGCTGGTAGAAGAAGTCCAAGCGCAGGTCGTAGTCTTCGATAACGAGCTCAGCCCACGGCACCTACGTGAGCTGGAAAAAGCGCTGGGCGAAAACGTGCGTATTCTCGATCGCACCGCGTTGATCCTAGATATTTTTGCCCAACATGCCCACACCCGCGAGGGCATTCTACAGGTCAAATTGGCACAATATGAGTATTACCTGCCGCGCCTTACCCGGCGCTGGACGCACCTGGCGCGTCAGGCAGGGGGTGCCGCCGGCCGTGGCGGGATCGGTGGTGTGGGGTTGCGTGGTCCCGGCGAAACGCAGCTGGAAGTGGATCGCCGCACCATTCGCCGTGAGATCGCCCACCTCAAGCAGGAACTGGAAAGGGTGCGTGCGCATCGGATGCGCTATCGCTCCCAACGGCGGCGGGCGCGCATTCCGGTTGTTGCTTTGGCCGGCTATACCAACGCCGGAAAATCTACCCTGCTCAATCGCCTGGCCGATGCGGAAGTCTATGTGGCCGATCAACTCTTTGCTACTCTCGATCCCACCACGCGCCGCGTTGAATTACCTGGTGGCTATCTCGTCTTTTTCACCGATACCGTCGGTTTTATCCAAAAACTGCCTGCCACGCTGGTCGCTGCCTTCCGGGCTACTCTGGAAGAGATCGCCGAAGCCGATCTGATCCTCCATGTCGTGGATATTTCCCATCCCAATGCCCTGGCTCAGTATCAAGCCGTCCAACAGACGCTCCAGGAGATCAGTGCCGGACATATCCCGGTGATCACTGCGCTCAACAAGATCGATCGGCTTGCCCAATCACCACAGGCGGTGCAGGAAAAACTCCAGGAATATCCCAGTGCCATTGGCATTTCTGCGCTCAAGGGATGGGGTATCGAAACCCTGCGGCAGCGAGTGCAGGAAATGCTTTTTGAGACGATGACTCCAATTTGCGTGCGCCTGCCTTATCAACAGGGAGCCTTGATCTCCCTTTTCCATGAAATGGGTCAGGTGGAGCGCATCGAGCACGAACGCGGCGGCGTGTTCATCCGTGGGCGCTTACCGGGGCGCCTGCTGGCGCGCTTTGCCCCTTGGAAAGTGGAGCCAAATCTGGAAGAGAGGTAGTCCTATGTTGAATTGGATCTCCAAGCAATTGGACCGGCTTGCGGAATACCTTGCCCATCGGAAGGGACTATTGCCGCTGATCGGCATGGGGCTGATTTTTCTCAATTTGCTCTTACAATTCATCCTCGGCGCACACTGGCTGGCCACCACCAACCTGTTTCTTCATTTGGGAATTCTGATCGCCCTCTTTGGCATCCTGCTGGCCTGGGCGTTGTAACTGCTCCTATGCCGCTTCCCCACTTCCTGATCATCGGATCGCAGAAGGCCGGAACAACGACCCTGTACCATGTGCTTCGGCAGCACCCGCAGCTCTATCTTTCCCCCCGCAAAGAGATCAATTTTTTCTTCCATAATGAACTCTACCGACGCGGCGCAGGATACTACGAGCGCTTCTTCGAGGGAGCGGCCGCGGGTCAGCTTTGTGGCGAGGCATCTCCCGGCTATATTTGCCATCCCCAGGCCGCCGAGCGCATTTCCCACCTGTTGCCGAACGTCAAGTTGATCCTGACCGTACGTGAGCCGATCGCCCGCGCCTATTCTCAGTATTGGGATAACCGCCGTCACCTTTCAGAATGGCGCACTTTTGAAGAAGTGGTGGAGCACTATCTGGATGACTATTATCAACCGGGCAGGCCAGGATATTTCAGCCGCGGCGTCTATATTCGCTATATCCAACGTTACCTAGAATTTTTCCCTCCTGAACAGCTGCTTGTCCTTGTTTTCGAGGACCTACGTACCGATCCCCGTACCTTTTATCACCGCATTTTTGAATTCCTCGGCGTGGATACGGATTTCGATCCTCTTCCGTACCATCGGACCTATAACCCGGCCAGTATCTGGAAAAATCCGTTCTATCGCTTTCTCCTCCACCATCCATCCTGGACGCGTTGGATTCCGACGGCTGTACGAAGGGGATTCTTCTGGGGCGCGCAAGAGCCCTTTTCCTACCCGCCCATTGCCGCGGCCATCCGAGAGCGGTTAGCAGCGTTCTACGCCCCCTGGAACGAACGCCTCTTTGACTTTTTGAATCGCCGTCCGTGGTGATCAGATCAACCAGCAGGCGTGGATTGGAAAGTGGAGCGTCACCTTCTCGCCGATCCGAGGGGGAACGAAGCTGCGCTCATTGAATTGATCTACTGAGATCAGGATTCCATCTCCCAAATTCACCCGCAAACGGATGATCGCACCCAGGAAGATCACCGCTTCGACTACCCCATGAAGCACATTGGCTCCTTCTGCTAGGCCCAGGCGAATTTCCTCCGGACGAATCGCTAAGCGTGGTCGTTCCAGGCTGGGATGATACCTTTCGTCGGGCGCAAAGCGCACCGTTTGTCCTGCCACGCGACAGGTATGCGCAGCCAAATCGAGCGCAGTGATCGGCAACAGGTTCAGCTGACCGACAAACGAAGCCACAAACTCGGTTTGGGGATAGTTATAGATTTCAAGTGGTGTGCCGATCTGCTCAATCTGTCCCTGATTCATCACCACTACCCGATCGGAGAGCGAAAGTGCCTCCTCCTGGTCATGGGTTACGTAAATGGTGGTGATTCCTAGCGTTTGCTGGATACGCCGAATTTCCTGGCGCAGCTCCAGGCGAATTTTGGCATCGAGTGCCGAAAGAGGCTCATCGAGCAAAAGCAGGCGTGGGCGAATGGCTAAAGCACGCGCCAGAGCCACCCGTTGCTGTTGTCCACCCGAAAGTTGATATGGGTAACGATCGGCGTATGATTCCAGATGGATCAAAGAAAGCATCTCGCGTACTCGCTCCTCGATCTGCCGTCGCTCCATTTTACGCACCTGCAGACCGAAGCCGATGTTCTGCGCTACGGTCAGGTTCGGGAACAGGGCATAGGCTTGGAAGACCATGCCGATATTCCGCCGATTTGGCCGCTGGAAGGTGATCTCTTCCCCATCCAGCCAGATGTGACCGCTAGAAGGTAACTCAAAACCGGCGATCATACGCAGGGTGGTCGTCTTGCCGCAGCCGCTGGGGCCGAGAAAAGAAACGAATTCCCCTTTTTCGACTTCCAGATTGAAGTCAATGACTGCTTTTGTGTTTCCGAAGGTTTTGCTGATGTTCTGTAATATCAGAAAGGCCATAGTCGTCCTGCGAAGTGGAATCAGTGAGCACCGGCTACAGCGGCTTCGGCGCGTCCACGGCTGAAGAGCTGAATTAGACCCATGAAGGCCCAGGTGAGCGCGAAGCTAATGATTGCCAAGGAAGAAGACTCGTATGTCTTGTTTTGGCCGACGAGCGACATATACGGTCCGAAGGCCTTGATCCCCACCAGAAAACTGGCGATGGTAAATTCGCCCATCACGGTTGCCAGGGTCAGGAAAGCGGCGCTGATCATCGAGACGCGCAGATTCGGGATGATCACCCGGAACAGGATGGTTGGCCAGCCGGCGCCGAGGCTCTGAGCAGCCTCGGTGAGCGTGCGCACATCAATTGCTGCCAGGCCGGTATCAATGGCGCGGTACATGTACGGCAGGGCCAGCACCACGTAGGCTGCCACCAAGACCGTATAAGTCCCGGTGAATGTATTCGTCAAAAAGAACGGAGCGCCGCTGAAGACGCGGATCAAACCGAACACGAGCACAATCGCCGGTACGACGAACGGCAGCATAGAGATAAATTCCGTCACCGCTCGCAACCGCGGCAGGCGCAGGCGGATCCAGTAGGCGGTTGGGACGATTAGCACCAGCCCGGCAAGAATGGTGATGAACCCAATTTGCAGCGAAAAGGCGAATGTGCTCCAGAAATTCGGATCTTTAAAGACGCGTTCATAGGCCAGGAAGCTAAGGGCATCTTTCTTTGCCCGCAGTGAAAAGAGGAAAGTGGCCAGCAGAGGCACTAGAAAATATAGCCAGCCGAAGATCATCCAGAACCAGGACCAAAGCAAACCGAGATAACGCCTCATAGCTTCAACCACCTTTCACTGCGTCGGCGAAGCAGGTAGTAGACGGCGATCATGAATGCCATGACGATCACCATGCCCATGGCCAGGGCATATCCCAGCCCCAGGTTTTGCAAGACATCACCTTTGATCTGCGAGCCGATCAGGATGGTGATCAAGTTGATAAACCCTCCCGTGAGCGAAAGAGCCGTGGCATAGGCGCCGAAGGCATTCCCAAAAAGCAGGATCATCGCTCCCAAGATGGAAGGGGTGAGGATCGGCAAAGCAACCCTGCGCCAATAGTCCCAAGAAGAAGCGCCTAACGTCTCTGCGGCCTCGCGCCACTCGCGTCGCAGACCGTCCAACGCCGGCGTGATGATCAACACCATGAGCGGAAATTGGAAATAGATATAAGTAAAAGTAAGCCCCCAGAAAGAATAAATGCTAAAACCGAGATCGTATAGGTTAATCCCGAAAAGGTTTTTGATCAGCACGGTGATCAAGCCGGTGCGCCCTAAAGTAGCCATGAAAGCAAATGCCAAGGGCACCCCGGCAAAATTGGAGGCCACACCGGAGAAGGTGAGCAATGATGCCCGAAGCCAGCGTGGCAATCCGCCCACCGTGACCCCGTAGGCCATCATAAAACCAAGAATGCCTCCACCAATGGCCGAGGCCAGGCTGATGCGAATGCTTACCCAATATGCAGAAAAAATCGATGGCTTAAATAGGTCAATGTAATTCTGGAATGTGAAATTCCCCTGCTTATCCTGGAAACTGCCGAACAGCAAGGAAGCCGAAGGCAAGATCACAAAGAGCAAGATGAACAGGAAAAACGGTAGTACCCATAGCGCATCGCGCCAAGGGAAAGAAGGGGCGGGACGCGCACTGGACGCGTCCCGCTTGATGGGCGAGGGTGGGTTATTTGACCTCAGCACCAACGATCTCCATCCACTTCTCGGTGATGAGCTGCTTGGCGTTGTTGATCTCGTCGAGCGTGGGGAAGTAGGCGTTGGCGTAGGCTTCCGCCGGCGGCAATTTGGCCGCAATTTCCGCCGGGATCACACCTCGGGCCGCCAGATCGTTGTAGCGGATCGGGTGGCAGCCACCCTTCAGCCAGATCAGCTGCCCTTCATCGCTGTACAGGAACTCCATCCAGAGCTTGGCGGCGTTCGGGTGCGGCGCATAGGCGGAAATAGCCTGGATATACACACCGGCGATCACGCCACTCTTCGGGATGACCACCTCAATTTCCGGATTACCGGCCAAGGTCTCTTTATCGGCCAGAGCCAGATAGTCCCAGCGAATGACGATCGGTGTTTCGCCCTTCGCCAGGGTCGCCTGCTTGGCGATCACCGGGACGAAATTGCCGGCATCGTTCAGCTGCTTGAAAAACTCCATTGCCTTCATGATGCCTTCGGAGTTTACAGAACCCGTGAGAGCAAGAGCAACGGCCATAATGCTCATCTGGGCCTGTGCCGAGGCGCGCGGATCACCGGCCAGGGCAACCATGCCCTTATACTCCGGCTTGAGCAAGTCTTGCCAATCCTGAGGCACATTGCTCACCAGGCTCTTGTTGACCTCGAAGGCCATCACGCCATAGTAGTCTCCATACCAATACCCATCCGGATGCTTGACTGCATCAGGAATGGTGTCCCAGGTAGAGACCTTATAGGGCATGACGAGCTTCTCTTCGACGATCTGCGGGCCGTAGCCAAAGCCCACATCGATCACATCCGGTGCCTGAGGCCCTTTGTTATCCTTGTTGGCCTTGATCGCCTCGATCTCATCGGCAGAGCCGGCATCCGGATTCAACTCGTTGACCTGGATACCGTATTTGGCCTTGAAGGTTTCAATGGCCTCGCCGTAGTTGCACCAATCGTGCGGCAAAGCGATCGTGGTGAGCATCCCTTCCTGCTTAGCCGCTTGGATCAGCGCTTCCATCGAGCCCACTTCCGGCGCCTGCGTTTCAACAGGAGCCTGGGTAGCGGCCGGCGTCTTCGGCCCACAGGCGGCAAGCACGCTCGCCAGGGCCACAAGCACGGTTACGAACAAGTGGAGCTTTTTCATTTCTTCTCCTTTCGGAAGTGGAATGAAGACGTGTGTGGGTTATAACTTGTTTTAGGCGATCCGTTTAAGACTTCTACTGCCTCTGTGGTAAACTTTTGCACATGCGGCCACGTCTTCCAGAAACTCCCTCTCAACTCCTCTCCTGGCTTCTTCCCCTGCTCCTCTTCCTCATTCTGGTCCATACCCCTGCCGATCCCGATATGTGGTGGCACCTGCGCAACGGTCAAGAAATGGTCCAACAGCGTGCCATCATACTCACCGATCGCTTCTCTTACACTCGCTATGGCACCCCGTGGGTCAATGTCTTCTGGCTCAGTGATCTTATCCTCTATGGAGTCTATCGCCTAGCCGGTTATTTTGGTCTCAGCCTCTTCATAGCCGCCCTGGGCGTTTATCTCTTCACTCGCATCTTCCGAAATGTTCGTCCCAACCCCTATCTCGGGGCCTTTCTGATCCTCCTGGTAGCCATTGCCATCGCGCCCTTTTGGTCGGTGCGCCCGCAGATCGCCTCCTTCCTGCTCCTGGCCTTTCTGGCCGAACGATTGGAAGGTTGGCGAAAGGCACCTCAATCGCTGCGCTGGCTTCCACTCCTTTTCCTCCTCTGGGGCAACCTGCATGGTGGCTTCATCTGGGGCTTCCTGTATATCCTTGCGTTCTTCGCCGGCGAGCTCCTGGAATCTCGCCTTCGTTCCACTCGTCCCCTCCTGGAGTTGGCCGGTTGGAGTCTGCTTTCCGCCCTGGCGACCCTGCTCAACCCCAGCGGCCTGGAGCTCTGGCGACTCCCCTTCCACACGGTGGATGTCTCCCTGGGCATTTACGAATGGCTCTCGCCGGATTTTCATCAACCCTTTCTCCATCCCGTCCTTTGGGTGCTCTTTCTCTATATCCTCGGCCTCTCTCTCCGTCGCACGCCGTTGCGTCTCTCACAAATTTTCCCCATCCTGGGCTTCGCCTATATGGGCTTTGTTGCCCAAAGGAGCCTGGCCCCCTTCCTGATCCTGCTCGCGCCTTCCCTTTTGGAAACGTGGGAAGAAATTGGAAAGGCGTGGCCGTGGTTGCCGGCCGCAGCTTCTTCCTCCCCCCGATCGGCTCCTCGTCTTTTGCAGCGTGCACTAAACGCCACGCTCGTACTCGGGCTAGGACTTAGCGCAGTGCTGCGTGCCGCGGCTCTTTCCGCTCCCGAAGCAATTCACCGCGATTACCCCCAAGCTGCAGTGGAGTGGTTACGCACTCATCGCCCCGCCGGCCGTCTGCTGAATGCCTATAATTGGGGCGGCTACCTCACCTGGACCCTGCCGGAGTATCCGGTCTTCATTGATGGCCGTGCCGATCTCTATGGGGATGAGATCATCCGTCAATGGCAGCAAATCGTCCATGCCGAACCGCAGGCCTGGAAGCTGTTGGATCGTTGGCAGGTGCAAATCATTCTCCTCGAGCCTGATCAACCGATCGTCCGCCAACTTCCTGCTTATGGCTGGAAGATTGTTTATCAAGATTCCACTTCCATCCTCTTCCTGCGCGAGAAGTGACCATGTCCACCTATCACTTTGCCCATCCCATCGAAATTCGCTATGGGGATCTGGACCCTCAGGGTCATCTGAACAATGCTCGCTACCTCACCTACTTTGAGCAGGCCCGCATTCACTATCTAATCCATCTTGGCCTCTTCCGTCCCGGCCAATCTTTTTTGGATATCGGCATCATCCTGGCCGAAGCGCACCTCACCTTCCTAAAGCCCGTACACTTTGGCCAATCGGTAGAAGTTTGCGTGCGTGTCACGCGCCTGGGCAACAAAAGCTTCGAGATGGAATATCTGCTTCGGGATCGTCAAAGCGGTGAAGAGCTGGCGCGCGGCAGTAGCGTCCAGGTTACCTATGACTATCACACCGGCCAGACCATTCTGATTCCACCACATTGGCGCGAGGCCATTTCGCGCCTGGAGGAATTGAGCGCCTGATCTCTCCCTACACCCATCCCGCGGCCATGCCTAGAGCAACCTTTTGTGTACCGAAGGGAGAGAGGGAGTAGGGGGGACTCCCTCTCCACCGTTCTATCCCCAGTTCTTGCGGGAGTCTATGTCTCCTCCCTGGGCTCTATTGCACGCTGTTCCTTGCCCATCCACCGTCCACCGTCCACGGTCTACTTCAGCGTTCGGATGAAGGCAATCACCTGCCAGATTTGTTCTTCGCTGAGCACCCCTTTCCAAGCGACCATTGCCGTGCCTTCTACCCCCTCTGAAATGCGCCAGAAGAGATAGTCATCCCCCACCTGGGTGCTCAATTCCTGCAGGTTGCGCGGTCGTGGGTCGAGCGCGCCGGCAGCCGGACCATCGCCTAGCCCCTTCGGGCCGTGGCAGGAGGAGCAATAGGTGTTGTAAGTCTCCGCGCCGGCGCTTGCCGCTTCCGACCCGAGCGGGTTGGTCTTGCCGGCATAGGCCGCCGGCACGGTCGGCAGGCTCATGGCGGGAGCAGGGGTCGTGCCTTCGCTGCTGCGACTGCAGGCCAGCAAGATGAACGATAGAATTAGCGAAAGGAAAAGGATTTTGCGCATAGTGACCTCCAGAAGCGTATTTTTCGTCTTCACACCGCTACCTTATTTTCCACCTCATCCAACCGCAAGCTGAGCACCTGGCTGGTGGAATCGCGTCCCATTGTTACCCCGTAGATCACTTCGGCCGCTTGCACCGTGTTGCGATTGTGTGTGATGATGATGAACTGTGTCTCACGGCTGAGCTCCTGAAGCATCTCGCGGAAACGGCCGACATTGGCCTCGTCCAACATCGCATCCACCTCGTCCATCACGCAGAGCGGCGTGGGCGAGACCTTGAGCAAAGCAAACACCAGGGCGATCGCCGTCAGGCTACGTTCCCCACCGGAAAGGAGCGCCAGCCCCTGTTCGCGTCGCCCCGGCAGCCGAGCTTCGATCTCAATGCCGCTATCGATCAGGTTTTCTGGGTCGGTCAAAGCCAGGCGCGCCGAACCACCGCCGAAGAGACGGACGAAAATCTCACGGAAATGCTTATCCACCGCCTGGAATGTCTTCTGGAATTCCTGCTGCGTGCGCTCATCCAGCTCGGCGATCACCTGGCGTAGATCGGCTTCGGCTTTGCGCAAATCGTCCACCTGGGTTTTCAGGAAGGCCAAGCGTTGCTGCTCGGCCTCGTATTCTTCCTGTGCCTGTGGGTTGACCGGCCCCAAGCGGCGCAGGTGTGCCCGTTGGCGCGAGATTTGCCCTTCCAAGTCCGGGGGCAATTCGTGGAGCACGGGCAGGGTTTCCACCAAGCCCTCTAGCGGCAACGGCACCGGGCCGGTCATTTGATCTTCAAACTGTACCAAGCCTAGTTCTTCTGTGACGCGTCGGCGCAGGTTTTCCAGCGCTTCCTGGGCACGGCTGACCTCCATTTGTGCTTGGGTCAGCATTCGTTCGGCAAAAGCCAGGGCACGTTGGGCTTCGAGCTCGGCTTCCTGCAGGCGCGTCGCTTCGGCTTCCAGTTCGTTCAGTCGCTGTTCTGCCGGCTCGATTTCGCTTTGCAGAGCGCTCAAGTGCTCCTGGATTTCCCGGTCGCGGGCGCGCAGGTTCTCCGCTTCCTGCACCAGGCGGGCATGTTCTTCTTCTGTCCGATGGGTCTCCTGCCTCAATTCCTCTTCTCTGGCATCCAAGCGGGTGAGCGCCGCCTCTTGATCTTTGAGGCGCTGCTGCGCATGATCGCGCCCCTGGGCCGCCACAGCGCGCCGAGTTTTCCAATAGGTGACCTGCTGACGGGCCTCTTCGATGGGGAATTCTGCCAGCCGGCGCGTGAACTGCCTCACCTGCTCTTGTGCCTGTCCGAGCTGCGCCTCCTGTTCGGACCTTTGGCGGATCAGCTCTTCCCGAGCCTCTTCGGCCCTTTGAATTTCTTCGCGCACTTGCGCTTCCTGCGTGGCTTGCCATTCCTGTTGACGCTGTGTCGCCTGATATTCCAGCTGCGCTTTTTGCAATGCTGCTTGAGCCTCTGCAAGCCGGCCTCGGGCCTGACGTTCTCGCGCTTCGCAGGCTTTGAGCGTTTGTTGGGCTTCGCGTCGGGTTGCTTCGGCCTGTTGCAGGTTTTGCCGGGCCTTTTCCAGCGCTTTTTGAGCGGCTTCCAGTGCCGCTTGCAATTCGCGCTTTTCCCGTGAGCGTCCCAAGGCCGAGGGGCGTGCTTTGCCTCCGGCCAGGATCACTCCCTCGCGGTGGAAGACTTCGCCGCGCAAGGTGACCAGTGCGCGCACCGTGGGCAATTGACCGAGCAGGCGCTGTGCCGCGGCGCGATGACGGACGATCAGGATTCCTTCGAGCAGGCGAGCGACTGCGTTCTGCAATTCTGCCGGCGCATTGACGTATTCTGCTGCCCATCCCAGGCAATCTTCATCGTTCGGTCGCGGGGGCAGATCGCAAGCGGAGAAAGCATCCAGGGGCAAGAGCGCGGCACGTTCGGCCGATTGCGAATCAAGCAGGGTCAAGGCGGCTTCCAGGGCCTCTTTATCCAGGAGCACGGCATCCAGGCTTTCTCCCAGGGCGGCGCGCACGGCTTCTTCGTATTCGGCGGGAACTTCCAACAGGTTGCTCAGCGCGCCTTGCACGCCTTTCAGGTCACCTTTGCGGGCGGCCTCCAGCAAGCGGCGCGCACCTTCGCCATAGCCGATCAGGGCTTGTTCGGCCTGTTCGAGCACTTCCCAACGGGTGCGCAGGCGGGTGAGGGCGGCCTCGGCCTCGCGCAGCGCGTCCTGGCGGGTGCGCCATTCGTTTTCGGCCTGGGTCAGGGCGGCTTGAGCCTCTTGGAAGGCGGCTTCGGCCTGGCGCAATTCTGTTTCGGCCTGCTGCAGCGCTTCGGCGCGCCGCGTTTGCTCAAGGTCCAAGCTGCGCTGCGCCGCCGCGAGCTTTTGCTTTTCGAGCAGGATTTGCTCCAAGCGCGGGCGAAGCACGTCTAGCCGGCGGGTGATTTCATCTAAACGGGCCGCGGCTTCGCCTTGACGGGTTTGCAGCTGGGCCAATTGCCGCCGTGCCCGTTGCAGGGATTCTTCGACGACGGCGCGTCCGGCCTGCAGATCGGAAAGTTCGGCTTCGGCTTCGGCCAGGTTCTGTTCTGCTTCGCGTAGATCACGTTCGGCGCGGTTCAGATTTTCCAGGGATTGGGCGCGTTCGCTTTCCAGCCGTTTGCGCTCTTCTTGGAGACGGGTCTGATCGGTTTGGAGGGTGGTCAGGCGCTGTTCCAAGGCGCGGCGGCGCTCTTCGTTCACGAGCAGGGCGCGACCGATTGCTTCGCGGCGGGTGTGCCATTCGCTTAGTTCGTGGTGCCGGGCGTTCAGCGCTTGGCGCAGGGCGTGAATTTGCTGACGATGGGCGGCGTTCTTTTCCTGCGCTTGCTGGTAGGTGCGTCGTGCTTCCAGGGTTTGTGCTTCCTGGCGGTGCAGAAGCTCGCGGCTTTGGATCAGATCCTGTTGGGCGCGATACCAGTGATAGCCGTACCAATCGCGCAGGAGTACCTGGAGATCGGCCTGTGCCTGGGCATATTCCTGGGCCCGGCGCGCTTGGCGTTCCAGATGCTTGAGGCGCGGTTCTAGCTCGGCGAGCAGGTCGAGGATACGTTCCAGGTTGTGCTGGGTGGCTTCCAGGCGGCGCAGGGCTTCTTCGCGGCGGGCGCGATAGAGGCCGATGCCGGCGGCTTCTTCAAATAGGCGGCGGCGTTCATCGGCTTTGAGGGCCAGGGAGGCATCTACGAGCCCTTGGCCGATGATGGTGTAGGTGCGTTCGGAGAGGCCGGCCTGGGCCAGCAATTCGTTGATTTCGCGCAGGCGAACGGCTTGACCGTTGAGCAGGTATTCGTTGCGCCCATCGCGATAGGCGCGGCGGGTGATAGCTACTTCGGTGAAATCCACCGGTAGCCAATCTTCGCTGTTATCGAAGACGACGGTCGCCGAGGCCATGCCGGCGCGCGGGCGGGATTCGGAGCCGGCGAAGATCATGTCCTCGGTCTTTTTGGCGCGCAGCAGGCTATAGGATTGTTCCCCTAACACCCAGCGCAAGGCATCGGCAATGTTCGATTTTCCCGATCCGTTTGGGCCGACGATGGCCGTGATGGTGGGGGCAAATTCAAAGAGGGTGCGTGAGGCGAAGGTTTTGTAACCGTAGAGTTCTAGCGATTTCAGGCGAAGAGGCATGCGCGATCTCGCGAGGTGGGATTATTCGGTGAGCCCAATGCGCTGTAGGGCATCGCGGGCGGCATTGAGCGTGGCGATCTGTTTATTCGGGCCACTTCCTTGACCGTAGGCTTGTTCTCCGATCTGCACCTCGATTTCAAAGGTTGGGGCGTGTTCCGGCCCATGTGTGGCGATGAGCACATAACGCGGGGTGCCTAGGCGTTGCGCTTGTGCCCATTCTTGGAGGCGCGATTTTGGATCCAGCAGGCCGGAAAGATCAAGGGAAGTAGTGGCTTGTTCCAACAGCGGGTATACGAAGTGCCGCACTGTTTCTAGGTCAGCATCCAGGTAGAGGGCGCCGATCAGGGCCTCGAAGGCGGATCCGAGGAGGCTTTTGCGTTGGCGGGCGCCGGAGGCTTCCTCACCGACCCCCAGCAGGAGCGCCGCGCCCAAGTTGAGCCCCTGGGCGAAGGCGGCCAGCCGTTCATTGCGCACCAACGCGGCGCGCAGGCGGGTCAATTGGCCTTCGTTCAGCTCCGGATAGCGGTGATAGATCCACTCGCCAACGATGAAATCAAGCACGGCATCGCCGAGGAATTCCAGGCGTTCATTATCCTCGCTGGCTTCGGGATGCTCGTTGCAATAGGACCGATGGGTGAGGGCGCGTTGTAGCAGACTCCAATTGCGAAAGATGAGACCCCTTTCGCGTGCCCATTCAAGCGGTGCAATGGTGGAGAGATTGCTCATCGGCACTATTATAATGGGAGTTACGGGGATCGATACCCCTTTCGTTGAGGAATATGGTGCGCCTGGATGTTTTTCTCGTTCAACAGGGTTTGTGCGAATCGCGCGCCAAGGCACAGGCTTTGATCGCTGCCGGCAAGGTGCGGCTGAACGGGCAGGTGGTGCTCAAGGCAGCGCAACGCGTGCCGGAAGGGGCGCAGGTGACGGTGGAGGAGGGGCTACGCTTCGTCTCGCGCGGCGGCGAGAAGCTGGAAGCGGCATTGGATGCCTTTGGCGTGGAGGTGAAGGATCGGGTGTGTGCCGATCTCGGCGCTTCTACCGGTGGGTTTACGGATTGCCTCCTTCAGCGAGGGGCGCGACGGGTGTATGCGATTGACGTGGGACACGATCTGCTCCATCCTCGTTTGCGTTCGGATCGGCGCGCGGTGGTGATGGAGGGGGTGAATGCTCGTCACCTGCGGGCTTTGCCGGAGCCGATCTCGCTGGTGACGATTGATGCTTCGTTCATTTCGCTGCGTTTGCTGTTGCCGGTGGTCAAAGGGTGGCTGGATGGATCGGGGGAGGTGATCGCGCTGATCAAGCCGCAATTCGAGGCCGGGCGCGAGGTGGCGAGCCGGGGAGAAGGGGTGATTCGCGATCCTAAAGTGCATCACCGCGTGATCCGGGATGTGTTGGAATTTGCCCGAGAGGAAGGGTATAGCCTTTGGGGGGTGATCCGCTCACCAGTGGATTCGGAGAACGCTGAGTTTTTGTGCCTTTTGCGGCAGGGCGGAAGGGGAATGGATGTGGAGGAGTGCTTGGGAGGGTTGTTTGGATGGTGATTGCCCCTCTCTCAAGTATCTCCGAAGAGATGATGTGGGGAAGGCTATATGGCTAACCATGAGAGTAGCCATATATTGCTAATAGCGCTCAAGTCACACGGCAGAAGGTAAGGACCGTTGCGGTTGGTTTTTTCGGTCTAGATTGTGCCGAGTTTGCGCCGGGTCGCAGGGCTTTTCCTTTCTGCGTCATCCGCGTTCGTCCGTGTCTTGATTGAATCGAGCCTGTGTAGCAGAGATGGTTTTCGCAATGGAGTCAACGATCAAAAGCTCTATTCGGATCCTCAATGCTCTGGCGAACGCCTTTGAAGTTATAATAGAAAGCGGAGAGATACTTTGAGACGAAAGACATCCTCAAACCCTGAAGTTTCTTCTATGAGCCAACTGCGAATTACCGATGACCTGGAAGCCTTGCTCGCTGTGTTGCCGGAGGATATCCGACGAGCGGTTGAGCAGGCAGATGATAGCGACAATCTACTGGAAGTGATCCTCGATCTGGGGCGGGTGCCGACGGCCCGATTTGTGGACCGCGAGATCGTGCTGCGCGATCGGGAGGTGACGCGCGAGGAAATTGATTACGTGGATGCGCGCGTCGGCGAGTTCGATGCCGATAACCGTGCCGGGATCGAGCGCACGCTGCATCGTATCTCGGCCATCCGCAATCGCCGCGGGCATATCGTCGGCCTGACCTTGCGCGTCGGGCGCGCCGTATACGGCACGATTGACATCATTGAGGACATCATTACCTCCGGCAAAAGCATCCTGTTGCTGGGGCGCCCCGGCGTTGGGAAGACCACCTTGTTGCGTGAAGCGGCACGTATCTTGGCCGAGACCCGCAGGGTGGTGATCGTAGATACCTCCAACGAAATCGGCGGGGATGGCGATGTACCACACCCGGCGATCGGCAAAGCGCGGCGCATGCAGGTGCGCGAACCTATGCTCCAACACGAGGTGATGATCGAAGCGGTCGAAAACCACAACCCGGAAGTGATTGTGATCGATGAGATCGGCCGCGAGTTGGAAGCAGCCGCAGCCCGTACAATCGCCGAACGCGGTGTACAACTGATCGGCACGGCGCACGGTAACACGCTGGAAAACCTGCTCCTCAACCCCACCCTGAGCGATCTGGTAGGCGGGATCGAGGCAGTGACCCTTTCGGATGAAGAGGCGCGCCGGCGCGGCACGCAAAAGACGGTGCTCGAGCGCCGCGCTCCGCCCACTTTCGATATCCTGATCGAAATCCAGCAGCGCGATCGCCTGGCGATCCATATGGATGTGGCTGCTTCGGTGGATGCTTTGCTACGCGGCCGTCCCTTGCCGCCGGAGATCCGCACGCGCGAACCGGATGGGCAGATCCGCATCGAACGTGCTCCCCAGCGCCCAATGGAGAGCCGGGAATTTCTCTTTCAGCGCACCTCGTCACCGGAAAGTAGCCAACTTTCTCCACCCTCCCAGGATGCCTCTCCCTCGCTAACCCCGATCCGCATTTACCCTTACGGTGTGGCGCGCAATCGGCTGATGCAGGCGGCCAAGCGCTTGGGAGTGCCGGCCATCCTGGTGCGCAGTGCCGATGAGGCCCAGGCGCTGGTCACTTTGCGCACCTATTACCGCAACCACCAACATACGATCCTGGAGGCCGAAGAACGCGGCGTGCCGATCTACGTCTTGCGCTCGAATACGGTGAATCAGATCGAACAATTCCTGGGCGATCTGTTCAACCTGCCCTCCGATGAATTGCCACCTCATGAGCTGGAGGCCATCCGCGAACAGACCGAACGCGCCATTCAGGCGGTTTTGAACGGTGAGCGTTGGGTGGATTTGCCGCCGGCGCCGGCTTTTGTGCGCCGTTTGCAACATGAGATGGCACGGCAGGCCGATCTGATCTCCCATTCCTACGGCAAGGAGCCGCGCCGCCATGTGCGCATTTTCCGCGAGTAATCGCTTGGTCTCCAACGCCCACCGTCCACCGTCCACCGCTCATCGTCCACCGTCTACCGTCCATCGTCCAATCTATGTTCATCACCCTAGAGGGACCGGAAGGCTCCGGTAAGACTTCTCATCTTGTGGCGTTAGCCCGCTACCTGGAAGGGCGCGGGCTACGCGTCTATTGCACGCGCGAGCCGGGAGGTACGCCGATTGGAGAGCAGATTCGGGCGGTGATCCACGATCTGCGTAACCAGGAGATGCACCCGCGCACCGAGACCCTGCTCTACCAGGCGGCACGGGCGCAGCTGGTGGAAGAGGAGATCCGCCCGCGTCTGGCGGCCGGAGAATGGGTGCTCTGCGATCGCTTCGCCGATTCAACGCTGGCTTACCAGGGCTACGGTCACCGGCAGGACTTGGAACAGGTGCGCGCCTTGATCCACTATGCCACCGGCGGGCTGATGCCCGATTTGACCTTTTTGCTGGATGTGGAGGTGGAGATCGGTTTGCGACGCAAGCAACAAAACGGCGCCGAATGGAATCGCATGGATGCTTATGCGCTGGAATTCCATCAGCGCGTGCGCCGTGGATACCTGGAATTGGCCGCCGCCGAGCCGGGACGCTGGGTGGTGGTGGATGCTTCCCAAGCGTGGGAAGAGGTGCAGGCGCAATTGCGCCGGGCGATCGATGCCAGGCTTTGAGCGTTTCCGTGCTTTCCTATCCCCTGCTTCGCTATTCGTTGGCTTTTTTGGCAGGCATCGTGCTGGCTTCCCGGAGTCTCGTGCCTTGGGAACGCTGGCTTTGGCTATGCTTCGGCGCCAGCGCGGCCTCTTTGCTGCTGCGCGGTTACGGGTCGTTTGGCGTGCCGCTCGCGGAAATGCCCACGGGGCAGGCGGCCCGGAAAGGGGCACTTCGCTTCGGCGCCGCAGCGGCCGCGGCGCTGTTCGCGTTTCTCTTTTTCCTTTCCCTAGGGGGATTGCGCTATGCCTTTGCCCGGCCGCGGATCGATGCTCACCATATTGCCTGGTACGTTGACCGCGAGTATGACCTGATCCTGACGGCGCGCTTGGTGCAACCGCCCGATGTGCGCGATGAGGAAACGTTGCTGCGCCTGGCAGTCGAAAGCGTGGATACGGGCGACGAGGTGCTGAGGGTGCATGGGCTGATCCTGGCACGGATGCCGGAGCGCCTGGATTTTGCCTATGGCGATCTTTTGCGCCTGCGCGGGCGGCTGGAAAGCCCTCCGGTGGGCGAACTGTTTTCTTACCGCGATTACCTGGCACGTCGCGGCATCTATGCTTTCATGCGGGAAGCGCAGGTGAGCTACCTGGAAAGCGGCGGCAATCCACTCCTGCGCCTGGCGTTTGCCCTGCGTGGCTATTCGCGCCTGTTGTTGCACCGCTTTTATCCTGACCCGATAGCTGCGTTGTTGGCCGGGATTTTGCTCGGCGATGAGGGCGGGCTTTCGCAAGATTGGGTGCGCGCGTTTAAGGTGACCGGCACTTCCCATATCATTGCCATTTCCGGGTTCAACATTGCCATCATTGTGGCGCTGTTCGGCTCGTTCTTCGGGCGGCTTTTGGGGCCGCGGCGCGGGGCGGCGATAGCCGTTTTGGGGGTGATCTTCTATACCGTGCTGGTGGGCGCGGAGGCCTCGGTGGTGCGGGCGGCGATCATGGGGACGGTGGGCATCCTGGGCCAGCAACTCTATCGGCGCCAGGTGAGCCTGAATACGCTGACTTTCACCGGGGCGCTGATGGCGCTTTTTTCCCCGTTCGTGCTTTGGGATGTGGGCTTTCAGCTCTCTTTCTTCGCCACGTTAGGACTGATCCTGTTCGGCAATTCCCTGCAGCAGGCGGCCGAGCGCCAGTTAGGACGATGGTTCCCTTCCACCATTTGGGTCTCCCCTACGGTACAATTCCTCTCCGATGCTGTGCTCCTAACCATGGCGGCGCAGATCACCACCCTGCCGATTATGGCCTATCATTTTCAGCAAATATCCCTCATTGCCTTTTTGGCCAATCCTTTCATCCTGCCGGTGCAGCCGGCGGTGATGATTTTGGGAGGCGCTTCCCTGCTACTCGGTTGGCTCTGGCCCCCGTTGGGACAGGTAGCCGCCTGGATTGCCTGGCCTTTTCCGGCTTATACGTTGAAAATGGTGGAGACGTTTGCCCGTTTCCCGATCACCATCCTGAGCCTGAACGCGGTGCCGCTATGGGGCGTAATCGCCTATTATGCAGCGCTTCTTTTCTGGACCTTTGACCCGGCGCGCCGGGAAAGAGCTTTGGAGGCCCTTCAGCGTTGGGTATCGCCGGGTCTTTTGGCCATGGCGGTGAGCCTGATCGGCTTGGTGCTGATCCTCTGGAAAGCGGTATTTGCCCTCCCGGATGGACGCTTACACTTGACTTTCCTGAACGTTGGCTCTGCCGATGCGATGCTGGTGCGGGCGCCGGGCGGTAAGTGGGTGCTGATCAACGGCGGACCTTCGGCGAATGTGCTCTCCCAGGCCTTGGGCGATCGCTTTTCACCGTTTGAGCGCCGCTTGGAATGGCTGATCGTGGCCTCCACCCGGCAGGATCAGCTGGCGGCTTTGCCCTGGGTGTTGGAACGTTACCCGCCGCGTCAGGTGCTCTGGGCGGGTTTGCCGCAGGCTTCAAGCGCCTCGCGAGCCTTGGATGCCTGGCTGACCGAGCGCGGGGTGCCGGTCACATTTGCGGAGGCCGGCCAAGTGCTCGATCTAGGGCAGGGAGCGACGATCGAGGTGGTGGCCGCCGGCAAACGTGGGGCCGTGTTGCTGGTGCGCTGGAAGCAATTTCGGGCCTTGCTCCCGATCGGGCTGGATGCAACGCTATTGGAAGAATTGCCGCAGCGCGCCGATCTGCGAAACGTTACTCTTTTCAGCCTGCCCGATTCCGGCTACCCAGCATTGATCTCGGAAGCATGGCTGGCTCGTTTGGCCCCGCAGGTGGTGATCCTGAGCGTGGCCGCCGATGATCCGTTCGGAAATCCAACGCCGGAAGTGCTCAAGATGCTTCGTCCCTATTCCTTGCTTCGCACCGATCTGGCCGGCTGGATCGAGGTGAGCACGGATGGGGAAAGGATGTGGCTTTCCTCCGAGCGTCCGTTTACCCTTCCACCATCCCCTGCACCGGGCAAAGGGGAGGACTTGTATCCCATACAATGATGAGGTGCTATGTTTTCCGCTATGGCAGTGGCCTGTAGCAATATCGCTTTTATCAAGTATTGGGGAAATCGGGATGAAAGGTTGCGCTTGCCGGCCAACGGCTCGCTCTCGATGAACCTGGCAAGCCTGGAGACGCGCACCCGAGTGACGTTTCGGCCCGATCTGCCGGGCGATCGGCTGACGATCAACGGGCAGGAGGTCGAGGGGGATGCCCTGCGACGGGTGAGCGCTTTCCTGGATGTCGTCCGGGTTTGGGTCGGGCGCGACTGGCGGGCACAGGTGGAGAGTGAGAACACCTTTCCGGCCGGGGTGGGGATCGCTTCTTCGGCTTCGGCTTTCGCGGCGTTGGCTTTGGCCGCCTCGCGTGCCTTGGGCTTGGACCTGTCGGAGCGCGATCTCTCGCGCTTGGCGCGGCGCGGCTCGGGTTCGGCTTGTCGTTCGGTGCCGGCCGGCTTCGTAGAATGGCAGGCAGGGGAAGGCGATGAAGATTCGTTTGCTTTTTCTCTCGCGTCCCCCGATCACTGGGCCTTGGCCGATTGTATTGCGCTGGTGAGCACGAAGCACAAAGAGGTGGGTTCGACCCAAGGACATGCCTTAGCTTGGAGTAGCCCATTGCAGGCGACGCGCGTGGCCGATGCGCCGCGCCGCTTGGACCTTTGTCGCCGGGCGATCCTGAGCCGCGATTTCGATGCGTTGGCCCGGGTGGTGGAATTGGATTCCGATCTGATGCACGCGGTGATGATGACCTCGTCGCCGCCGCTGCTCTATTGGCAGCCGGCCACGGTAGCCATTTTGCATCAGGTGCGTGCCTGGCGCAAGCAGGGATGGCCGGTATGTTATACGATCGACGCCGGCCCGAACGTGCACGTGATCTGCGCTCAAGAAGTCAGCGCGCGGGTGCAGGCAGAATTGCGTCACATCCAGGGGGTGCAGGACGTGCTGGTTGCCCTGCCCGGCGGTGGGGCAAGGCTGCTTTTGGGATGAATGGGGAGTTTGGGATGTTACCGATTCACGGTTTGTGCTTATCCATCTTGATGCTCGGAAGCAGGTCGAGAGACCATCTCTTTGTTGCCCTGGAGATGAATTTCTCCGGTTAAGTGTGGCAAAAGCCATTGGTGGATGACCGGGTATTGCTCCTTGGCGAATTCCCAAAATAACGTTTGGGCGCGCGTGAGGTGAGTATCGCGTCGGCGGGCAAGATAGATTGTTCGTTTCAGGTCTAATCCTTCTACTTCAACGACCCGAATGCGCCCCAATGCCAGGTGACGCGCTGCCACCATTTCAGAGACAAAAGCAATCCCTAGCCCTTGTTCCACGCTCATCTCAATTGCTTCCGGATTCCCCAGTTCCATCGTCACGTGGAGCATTTCCGGTGCAATGCCTTGGGCACGCAGGGCTTCGTTTAGCGCTTCGCGGGTGCCGGAGTTTTCTTCCCGTAGAATCAGCGGCTGATCGAGTAGATCGGAGGGCAAGGCGCGCCCAAAATTAGCCCAGGGATGCGTGATGGGTACAATGAGGACAATTCGATCTTCAAAGAGGGGTGTGCATTCTATGGAAGGTTGTTCTATTTTGCGACTGAAAACGCCGAAAGGGAGGACACGATTCAACAAGTGTTCAACAATCAATTCCCGTGGCATCACGCGCACGCGCGGAAAAACGGCGGGATAACGCTCTTTGAAGCCTGCCAGCAAAACGGGCAAGATGTATTTGCCGGCAGAGGTGGAGCAGCCGATCGTCAAATCGCCGCCTACGGCATTATTTGCCTGGAGCAAAATCTCTTCCAAAAGGTTAGCAGTTCCCAAAATTTCTCGCACTAATGGCAAGATGATCTGGCCATGTTCGCTCAATTTGACCGAGCGCCCCTCGCGCACAAATAACCGTATGCCATAAGTGCGTTCCAGGCTCTGAATATGTTGGCTCACGGCAGATTGTGAAAGATGCAAGCGCTCTGCTGCCCGGGTAAAGCCACCTTCCTCGGCCGCTGTCAGGAAGACTCGCAGGGTAGTGATATCTAACATTTCTTGCCTCCTTCCAATTTGCGTTGTGGTTGAAAGGATGAGATAGCTCCATAAGTAAAACTGAAGATTAATATACAACTAATCTGATAAGTAAACGTGACGTTTGTTACTTGAAATGATAAGTGATGCCGATGATAATGGCAAGTGAGTAATATCATCCATCATGGATGAAGATGGGTCAAACCTTGTGATGAGGAGAGTGCAAAATGAGAAAAACATTGTTGCTCGCATTCCTTTTCTTGGCAGGCATCTTGTTGGTGGCCTGTGGTTCCAAGGCTACCCCAACGCCGGAAGTGGTGGTCACCGAGGTGCCGGTTATTGTCACCCAAACGGTGGAGGTGACCAAAGAGGTGCAGGTAGCGCCGGACCCGGTCAAAGAGGCGATAGAACTTTTGCCGACCTCGCTACACGGCACGACCGATGGCAAAAAGTATTTCTACTCTAAGGAAAACGGTGGTATAGAGACGCTCACCGGCATTCCGTATGAGCAATTGCCTTGCAAGGGCTGCCATACCTTGTATAACAAAGTGGAAGGCAAAGTCGGCCAACCGCGCTGCGAATCCTGCCATATTGATAATGACTACGAAGCTGCACCGATCCAGGCAGCGGTGAAACTGCCTCAGTTCCCGGATGATGGGCGCATGCAGGGTTGTCTCTCCTGCCACCGTCGCCAGGGGTTTGAATACACCCTCATGAAGACCGTGACCGATGAAGCTGGCAATCCCGTCATGGATCCGGTCACCGGCAAACCCTATCAGGTCGCGGCGATCACCGATGTGCACCGCAGCGCACCGCCGGCAGGCAAAGGCATGGCTTGTGTCAATTGCCACACCAAAGAGCAAATGCACGGCGATGGGGAAGCCTATCGCTCACTTCTCGAATCGCCGAATGTGCAGTGCACCGACTGCCACGTCAAAGAGAAACTGAGCCAGACGCCTGGTCACACCATCCACGGCGAAAACATGACCTGCGCCGCCTGCCATGCTCAGACTGTTGTCTCCTGCCAGGGATGTCACCTGAATGCGGTGTTGGCCGGCGCGCCGGAATTTCCCAATCAGAGGGTCATTGGGTGGAAATTCCTGCTCATGAACGACGAGGGCAAATATGAGCTGGGCAACCTGATGAGCATCACGTTCACCACCGATACCGGAGAGGTCAAGAGCTTCGCCGTCATCGCCCCCTTCTACGATCACAGCATTGCCAAGCCGAAGACGCGCGAAGAGAAGATCGCCCTTTGCGCCTCCTGCCACAATAACCCGAATGTGAAGGCGCTCCAGGAGACCGGCACGTTGGTCATCAGCCAATGGGATGAAGCCCAAGGCAAGATGGTCTACCCGACCAAAGGCGTAGTGCCGGTGCCTGAGAACTACCAACAGGCCTTCAAACTTGCTTACCCGTATATCACCAACATTGACGAAGTCGTCCAAGCTTGGAAAGAGGGCAAGCCTCAGCCTGAGGTCGAAAAGCTGACCAAGTGGGCATTCGGTGAAGAAGGCCCTGAGCTCTGGCAGATGCTCTTCGCCAAGCCGCTGGATAAGTTGCCGCTGCAGATGGATATGCAGGTCATCGAATCCTTCTTCCCGCAGCAGTAACCCTCTTTGCTCATCCCTCGCGGAGACGGGCTTGCCTCGTCTCCGCTTTTTGTTATGTTACGGTATCCATCCTTTCGGTCAATCCCCTCAAGTTTGATATAATTGCCTCGCACCTTCCCAAGACATTCCTCTTTCATCCTCTTCACAGGAGTTTCCTATGACCGTCAGAGTTGGCATCAACGGTTTTGGACGCATCGGGCGTCAGGTTTTCAAGGCCATTCGCGATTATCATGGCGATGAACTCGAAGTAGTGGCCTTTAACGATGTGGGTGATCTGCCTACCATGGCTCACCTGCTCAAATACGATTCTAACTATGGGCGTTTCAACGGTCATATCGAAGTGGCAGAAGATGCCCTGATCGTGGATGGCAAGCGCATCCGTGCCTTCCGCGAAAGCGATCCCGGCAACATTCCCTGGGGCGATTTGGGGGTAGAGATTGTGATCGAATCCACCGGGCTCTTCACCATCAAAGAAGACGGCGTGAACAAGAAGGGTAAAATGGTCAAAGGCGCGATCAATCACATCACCCGCGGTGGCGCCAAAAAGGTGATCATCTCTGCCCCCGCCGAAGGCGAAGACCTGACCATCGTCCTCGGCGTCAACGAAGATATGTACGATCCGCAAAAGCATCATGTCGTTTCTAATGCCTCCTGCACCACGAACTGCTTGGCCCCGGCCGTCAAAGTCGTCCATGATCGCTTCCGCATCCTGCGCGGCTTCATGACCACCGTCCACGCCTATACCAACGATCAACGCATCCTCGATCTACCCCATTCCGACCTGCGCCGGGCGCGCGCTGCCGCCATGAGCATTATCCCCACCACCACCGGCGCGGCCAAGGCGCTCAAGCTCGTTATCCCCGAGCTGGCCGGCAAATTCGATGGGTACGCCTTGCGCGTTCCCACCTCCACCGTCTCGGTCGTTGACTTCACCGCCCAGATCGAAACTCCCACCACCACCGAAGAACTGCGCCAGGCCTTCCGCGAGGCCGCTCAATCGCCGCGCCTGCGCGGCATTCTGCAGGCCGTGGAAGAACCGCTGGTGAGCGTTGATTTCAAAGGCGATCCCCATTCATCCTCGGTCGATCTGCCTTTCACTATGGTGCTGGGCAAGGAAAAAAGCGATTTTGTCAAAGTCGTCGCTTGGTACGATAACGAATGGGGCTATTCCTGCCGCACGGCCGATCTTGCCGCCCTGATGGCTCGATCGCTCTAAGACGAACGGGGGAGTTATGTTCAACAAAAAGACCGTTCGCGATGTGGACGTGCGCGGGAAAAAAGTGCTCGTGCGCGTCGATTTCAACGTTCCCATTCAAGATGGAAAAGTGGGGGACGACACCCGCATACGGGCTGCGCTGCCCACCTTAACGTATCTGCTGCAAAACGGCGCTGCCCTCATCCTGTGCTCGCATCTGGGACGGCCGAAACAGGGCCCTGACCCCAAATACTCGCTCCGCCCCGTAGCGGATCACCTGGCTCGGTTCCTTGGCCAGGAGGTCTTCTTTGCTGAAGATTGCATCGGCCTGAAAGCAGAAGAAGCCGCGGCGCGTCTACAAGCAGGTCAAGTCTTGCTGCTGGAAAACACCCGTTTTCACCCCGGCGAAGAGAAGAACGATCCCCAAATGGCGCGTCAACTGGCCGCGCTGGCCGATCTGTATGTCAACGATGCCTTTGGTTCAGCGCATCGTGCCCATGCCTCCACCGAAGGCGTGGCGCACTTCCTGCCTGCCGTGGCCGGCTTCCTGATGGAAAAGGAAATCCAATACCTGGGCGCGGCCATTGCCAATCCGGAGCGCCCGTTCATTGCCGTGCTCGGGGGTGCCAAGATCGGCGATAAGATCGGCGTCATCCGCAACCTGCTCATCAAAGCTGATCGCATCTTGATCGGCGGCGGCATGGCCAATACCTTCTTCAAGGCTCAGGGGTTGGAAGTCGGCGATTCGCTCTTTGAGCCCGAAGCGCTTGAGACGGCCAAATCTCTGCTGGAAGAAGGCGACTCGAAGATCTATTTGCCCTCCGATCTGGTCATCGCCAATGCCTTCTCCGCCGAGGCCGAGCATCGCGTCATCCCGCGCGGTGATGTCCCGGCTGGCTGGCGCATTCTGGATATTGGCCCGCAGACCGTGCAAGCCTATGGCGAGATCATCCGCTCGGCCAAAACGGTCGTCTGGAACGGACCGATGGGCGTCTTCGAGTTTCCGCCTTTTGCCAAAGGCACATTTGGCATCGCTCAGGCCTTGGCCGAATCCCAGGCCGTGACCATCGTCGGCGGCGGTGAGTCGGTGGCCGCGGTGCAACAATCCGGCCTTGCTGATCGCATCACCCATATTTCGACTGGTGGCGGTGCTTCGCTGGAAATGTTGGAAGGTCTGACCCTGCCCGGTGTCGCTGCCCTGCTGGATAAATAGCCCATGGTTGCCATCCATCGCACCCCTTTCGTTGCCGGCAATTGGAAAATGCACAACACCGTGGAACAGGCGCGTCATCTCATCTTTGCGATGAGCTTTGGCCTGCGCACTGTAGAAGGCGTGGAAAAGGTGCTTTGTCCCCCTTTCCCGACCCTCCTGGCTGCCGCCGCCCTATTACAGGGCACAGGGATCGGGCTGGGAGCCCAGAACATGCACTGGGAAGAGAAAGGCGCCTTTACCGGCGAAGTTTCCCCACCGATGGTCAAAGAATTCTGCCGCTACGTCATCCTGGGGCACTCGGAGCGCCGCACCTACTTCTGCGAAAGCGATGAGATCGTCAACCGCAAAGTGCTGGCGGCACAGAAACACGATTTAATCCCCATCCTATGCGTGGGCGAAACGCTGCAAGAGCGCGAAAACGGCCAGACCGAAGCCGTGGTCGAACGTCAGGTGCGCCTGGCATTGCAGGGCGTGAGCACCGAGTTCGCTTTGCGGCTGGTGATCGCCTATGAGCCGGTCTGGGCGATCGGTACCGGCCGTGCTGCCGTCGTGGAGGATGCCGCGCATGTGATCGGCAATGTCATTCGTCCGACCCTGGCAGCGCTCTTTGGCAAGGAGACTGCTCAGGTGGTGCGCGTGCTATACGGTGGCTCGGTCAACGCAGCGAATGCCGCTGCTTTTCTCCAACATCCGGAGATCGATGGTGCCCTGGTCGGTGGAGCCAGCCTGAAAGCGGAAGAATTCATTGCCATTGCGCGCGCCGCACGGAAGGAATAATTCTCCCCATGGCCGCCGGCTTCGACGGTCTGCTCTGGTTTGCCCTGGCGCTGCTGGTGTTGAACTACCTGCAGCGCCTTTTGCATTCCGAAATTCAGATCATCCTGCTACACCTTACGCGCAGCCCAAAGTGGAGCATTCTGCTCTTCTCGTTCCTTTTCCTGCCGGGAGTTCTGCTCCATGAGGCCAGTCACTATCTGATGGCAAAATTGCTGCATGTGCGCACCGGTCGCTTTTCGATCCTACCCCGCCTGCTCAACGATAGCCGCATACGCTTGGGATACGTCGAAGTTGGTCAGGCAGATGCCCTGCGGAGCACGCTGATTGGCATGGCGCCGCTCCTGGCCGGGCTGACCTTCACCTTCCTGGTGACGCGCCTCATGAACCTAGCCCCGCTATGGTCGGTCTTGCGCGATGGAAAGTGGGGGCTATTCTGGTTTGGGCTCCAGTTGGTGCCGCGCATCCCGAATTTCTGGCTATGGTTTTATCTTACCCTGGTCATCACCAGCACGATGATGCCCTCTCCATCCGATCGTCACGGTTGGGATGGCATGATCTTGCTGATCGTCGTCTTGGCAGGGCTGGTGATCCTGAGCGGAGGCGGCCCATGGTTGTTTCAAAACATCCTTTTGCCCCTGAACGATTTTCTGCGCGGCACATCCATCCTCTTGTTGCTGAGCATCGCCCTTCATCTTCTGGCCTCATTCCCTCTGCACCTGCTGCGCCGTCTGCTGGGGTGGTAGGAGGACCGTAGACCGTAGACGGTGGACCGTAGACCGTAGATGGTAGATCGATGACGTGCCCCCGATCGTACGATCGATTACTTCCCCACCGCCTGATCCAATTCCGCCAAAATGATCGGAATCTGACCGCTTTCCAACCCGCGGCGGAAGATTTCCTCAAACCCATCCCCCAACATCCACTTGGTTTGCTCCCAGGAAGCCAAAAAAGGCGTAGCGCGCGCCTGATCCAGGTGATCCACGGCCTGCGCCCAAGCGGGATGCTCACGGGCATAATCGGCGAGCCGTTCGCGTGCCGATCGGTTCACCGGGAAGAGGCCTGTGCTCTTCACGATCGCTGCCTGCACGTCCGCTTGGAGCATCCAGCGGATGAACAGCCATCCCGCCAGCTGATTCGCATCGGTAGTCTTGAACAGCACGTACGAAGTACCGTAAGTAACGAAGGAGGTCTTGCCGGGGAAGCCGATCACTTCCCATACATCGCGGTTCCCCTGCAATGCAAAGGCACGCTCCACCTCCGGCAAGTCTTCCATCCCAATGGTGATAAACAGTGCCTGACGCGCACCGAAAGCCTGGATCGGTTCCCATTCAGGATGACGCCAGCTGCAACCATCATCAAAGAGTGTCTTTAGAAAGACGAACGCAGAAAGGTTGGCCGGCTGTAGGAAACGGTATCCCTGCTCTTCTACGATCTCGCCATCAAAGGCGTAAATCCAGGAAAGCGTCGTCATCGGGTGGGTATCCAGATACCATCCCCCACGTCCATTGCCCAGGGCACGCGCCGCGGCACAGGCTTGTTCCCGAAACGCTTCCGCCTGCGAAGGCGGGGCAAGAAAGCCCAATTCTGTTGCCCAGCTACGATTGTAGAGCAAGAGACGTGCCGAGCGTTGGGCCGGTATCCCCCAAACCTGCATCCCGATGGTATCCTGTGCCCAAAGCGCAGGGTAAAAATCGGCGATCTCCGCCTGTCCCAGCCCATATACTGGGTCGGTCAGATAGGAGCCCAAATCCAGCGTCGCCTGCTGTTCGCTCCAGTAAGCTGCCTGCTCACCCAAAAGGATCGCCACATCTGGGCGCTCGTTCCCCTTCAGGCTTTCTTTGAGTGTGGATTGTAGTTCGCTTAGCCCGCCAAAACGGCGCCAGCGCGCCTGAATCCCCCACGGGTTGAGGGCGTTGAAGGCAACGATCTGATTTTCCAACGCCTGACCCATGGCTCCCTGCCAGGGATGCCAGACCTCGATAAAAAGGCCGCGCAGCGCTTCCGGCGTAACCGGGATGGCGCTCTCAGGAGGGGACGTGGGCGTGGGTGCTGTGACCGTGGGCGTTGACGTAACCGTAGGCGGCGTGACGGATCCGCCCGGCGCATCCGGCTGACAGGCGCCCCATAGCTGCGCTCCCAGAGCCAGTAAGCACAGGAAGCGCCTCATCCTCCAAATACCACCATCGGTACCGGCATGAAGACCAGCAGGAACAGCACCAGTGCCAGCAGTGCCAGCAAGCGCCTTTTTCCATCCAACTGCGTGATCTGATCCAGTGGCTCAGCGTAAGCCCGTCCCAACCAGAAGAGCAGCACTGTCCACACCCACCAACCTGACCAGTTGAAACCGAGCAAAAAGGTGATCCCCACGATCCACGGGAACAAACGGCGCACCTTATGCCCAAGTGCCGAGTAGAGAATGTGTCCGCCATCCAGGGTTCCGGCCGGGATCAGGTTCAGCGCCGTCACCAGCAATCCGGCCCAACCGGCGAAGGCCACTGGGTGAATGAGCACATCCTGCCCGCCGATCGGCAAAGGGGAGCCGGTGAAGAAATAGCGCACCCAGTAAAGAATCCCTACCTGTTGAGGCGGCGTCGGTAACCATTCTCCGAAGATCAGATATTTCAGCAGCAGGTAGAGCAATGAATTCCCTTCGAGCATCGTCCCGCTGCCGATCTCCAATGGCTTAACCTGCGAATGGGCCAGCCCCCAGATCAACACCGGGATGGCTACAACCATCCCTGCGAGCGGCCCGGCAACGCCGATATCGAACAACACCCGCCGATTCTTTGGCGTTTGGCGCATTTGGATGACTGCTCCCATCGTCCCTAATGGGCTGATCAACGGAAGCGGAATGAAATAGGGGAGAGTAGCCGCCGTCTTGTGGTAGCGGCTGAGCAGGTAATGACCGAATTCATGTGCCAGTAAAATGGCCAGCAAACTGACCGTAAACGGCCAACCTTGGTAGATCGCCTCTAGAACGTTCCGCGGAGGGGGCGCGTAGGGATTGCCCATCGTGCTCGAGGTAAAGAGCACACTTGCCAGCGTGAGCAGGAAAAGGACCAGATTGACGATCGGCTTGCCCGTATCGCCGGGTTTCTGGGCTGGGACGATGTAGATCACATGTCGCCCCTGTTCCAAACGGAAGAGCGGCATCAGGTGATGCGGACGTAAGGCTTCGTTCAGGGCATCGTAGGCCGCTTCGGAATTTTCCTCGTCCCACAGCCGACCTCGGTAACGGGCAACCCACCGGCCGGCCTCACCGAAGGTCACATCCTCCACGGCCAGATAACGCGCCACGAGGCCAGATAAAATCTCAGGTTCGGGTAACATAGCACGCTCACATCTTTGGGATCAGCGGGAGCGGATGGGAGTCGAACCCACCACCGAACGCACCGCGCCCCGTCACCGGTTTTGAAGACCGGGAGGCCCACCGGGACCCTTCCACTCCCAATGGGGATTATACCAGAGCAAGCTCTCTTCCTCTTCCGTTTTGCTGATCTTGGACGGTGGACCGTGGACGGTGGACGGTAGACCGTGGAAGGTGGCGGTCACTCCGTTTATTATCGTTCAACCACCCT
>JBBIGZ010000034.1:0-31384 GCA_037447295.1 Chloroflexota bacterium
GCTGACCACGATTTCCACCCAAAACGGGATGCGCTGCGGGCCAACGCCGAACTGAATGCCGTTCGGCGCTTCTAGGATCCAACGTCCTTTGTAAGTACCCGGTGAGGTTGGCGCCTGCAACAAAAGCGCCAGGTCCAGAACCCCTTGTGGGGGCGTGACCATCGGCAGGTTGTAGACATAGGCCCCGCCGAGCAGATCGCCATCTACGAAGCGCACCTTGTAAGAAGCATCCCAGGTGCAGCTGCCGGTATTGCGAATGTACCAGTGCTTGAGGAAGGGTGCACCACTCTGAAGCGGCCCTGCCGGCGTGAACAGGGCCTTATCCACTGGGTCTTCGCCGATCAGCTCGGCTTGCAGACAGCCTAGCCACGGCCCCTCGGCCGCCGGAGTAAAAGTCGGAGTAAGAAGTGGTGTCGTGGTAACGGCTATGGTCGGCTGGGGTTCGGGAGTTGAGGATGCCGTTGGAGAGGAGAGCAGGTGCCCGGCTTCTACAGTTTGTGCCACGAACGTGGCGATCGCCGATTGCTGGTTCGCGGGAGAGGCACAGCTGCTCAGCCCCACGAGCACCAGGAGAAATCCAATCCACCATTTTTTCATATGCTCTCCTTACCAAGAATAACCCATAACCTGCGCCCCTTCCCAAATCTACGGTCCACCGTCCACGCTCCGTTCACTGTATCCCCACCTGCGCAGCATCTCACCGGCAATAGACTCAAAGAGATCACGATCGCGAGGGGTGAAAAGGCGTTGCCAGTTACCGGCCTGACCTTTGGGCAAGAACCAGGCGATCTCTCCTTTCCTTTGAGATTGCCATTCCTCATCGGGGTTTGAGGCCATCTCTTGTTGTATGGCTTGCGCCAGATCAGGAGAGACTTCGGCACCCAAAAACTGCCACAAACGCCTCATCTCTCGGAAGGGGTCTGTCAGCAGGTCTTCATAGCGCAAGGTGAAAAAGCGTTCGGCAAAGAGCCGGGTCCCTTCGGCTTCGGTTTCGCGCAAGTTTTCAAGCCAGCTTGTTGCCAGGCGACGCAACGAAGCCTCGGTGAAGATCGAACGTTCCTGGCGGGTGAATGGCTCCGGGTCCCGCTTGAGCGCTTCGAGAATTTGCAAGTCTTCACGCGTGAGGTAACGCGAATCTTCGACAAAGTTACGAAAACGTTCGGAAATAGCCACATCGCGCCCATCGCGCACGATGTAAATCAAAAAGGCATCTGGATAAACGGCATGGAGATCGCGCACGGCTTGACCATGGATCAGACTAGAGGGGCTTTTATCGCCCACAATGCGCTTTCCGAGTTGTTCGGCTTCCCGTTCCAGGATCATATCTGCGGCTGCCCGCAAGACGAGGGGAGAAAGATCACGCCCCTGATTCCAGCGATTGGAACGCCGGGTGAGCCATTCCTGAATTTCTGGAGAATCCACCAGCGATTTGAGAAAAGGCGGACGGGTGAAAAAATGAGCCTGCCAGTTGCAATGCACTTCTGGATGCAGGCGCACCAGCCGCGCCAGAAGCGTTGTTCCGGAGCGGGCATGGCCGAAGATAAAGAATTTAGGGCGGCGGAAAAAACGCCGCACCTCTTCGACCTCTTGCGGCGTAATGGCCGGAATTTGGCGATGCCAATGGGCAACTTCTTCTCCGTGAAGCAAAAGCCGCAGCGCGGCTTTGAACCGTCTCCCGAATTTCATGCTCTACTCCCCAAATGAAATCGGCAACATATGCGCTCTTGTGAGCACGCAAATTCAAGCAGATCACCAATCATTATTCTGCTCATATCCAAGGCGGATTAAAAGGTCACCGGCCACCTCTTTAAACAATCGTTTGTGTTCTTCGGTGAAATATTGACGCCAGGTGCCGGTTTTGCCGGAGCGGAATGTAGCACTTCGGCGCGGTTGAATGGATGCAAGCAGAACGCGAATGGCCTCCGAACGTGGAGTCGGGATGCGATAGCCGCTCTTCTCTACCTCATCCAACATGGCATTCAGAGTAGCCTCGCGACGATCGATCAGGTCCTCAAAGCGGATACACATGACCCCCGGCGTCTCCAGCCAACGGAAGACATCCTCATAACGTTGGCGCACGCTGGCCAGCTTAAGCCCATCGCGGTCAATACCGGTGATGGCAACCTTCAGTCGGGCATCGAAATCGGGCAAGGACTTATAGAAGGCATGCATTCCGTGACCAGGGTGCATATCGGTGGCGAAGAAGACATGCGAGACGAGCATATCTCGCGGATCGCGGTAGATAAAGTAATTCACCCGGCCGGGTTGGACGAGAAAGGAAATATTCCCCGGCGAAGCTTCTAGGTAGCCCCAGCCGATGACGCCCGGTGGGAGCCGCTTCAGATCGTTTAAGATCTCTTCAGCAGTGCGACGGCGCCCATCCGCGGTGATCGTGCGCACCGGATCGGCCTCCACATAGCGATAGGGCATGATGTACGTAAAACCGTTGAGTACCTGCCAAAGCAAGTGAGAACCGCTCTTTGGCTTAGCATTGCCGAAGATCGGCGGCGCCTCGTCAAAGCGGATGCGCTTCCAGCGAATGATCGCCAGCAGCGACTTGCCCAACGGACGCGCAGCCCGCCGCACCGCTCGATACCATTCACTCATCGTTCACCCGGCGCAATTTGCGCAAGGAGGGCTTTTCGGATTCGTATACCCGCTTGATACCATCGCCTAAAGCGGTCTCAGTGACCCGAATGTACTTCACCAGGCGCTCAAAGCCACCTGGTTCCACCGAGGCAGCCTGATCGCTCCCCCACATGGCGCGATCAAGCGTCAGATGGCGCTCGACCAGACAGGCCCCCAAGGCCACGGCCACGGCGGAAGGCACAAGTCCCACCTCGTGACCGGAATAGCCGATCGGAACATTCGGAAATTCATGACGCAAGGTCTGGATCATGCGCAGGTTGAGCTCTTCCGGTTCACAAGGATACGTGCTGGTACAGTGAGTAATGATCAGGTTCTCCGCACCGAGCACATCCACCGCCCGTCGGATCTGTTCCATGGTAGACATACCGGTGGAAAGGATAATCGGACGCCCGGTACGACGCACGTAGCGCAAAAGGTTGTGATCGGTCAGCGCGGCAGAGGGAATTTTATAGGCTGGCGTATCGAATTGCTCCATGAAATCCACCGAAGGCTCATCCCACACCGAAGCAAACCAGGGAATGCCCTTTTCTTTGCAGTAACGGTCAATTTCGCGATATTCTTCCAATCCGAATTCGACCTTATAGCGATATTCCAGATACGTAATATAGCCCCACGGCGTTTCGCGCATTTGCTTCTGCTGCTCCGGCGGAGTGCAAACTTCCGGCGTCCGTTTCTGGAATTTGACCGCATCCACACCGGCATGAACGGCGGCATCGATCATCGCTTTGGCGATCTCCAGATCTCCGTTATGGTTGATTCCGACCTCGGCGACGATATAGGTAGGATGACCATCTCCAACCCAGCGATTCCCGAGTTTTACTTCACGAGGCATAGTATTCTCCTTAGAGAGAAGTTTCGTTTTGCGGAAAATTTTCGGCCTGTAGTTCGCTCAAATTGTCATTTACCCATTGGACCGGTTGAACGCTCCCCGTCTCACCCAACAGGCGAGGCAAAAGCAAGGCAAACGGCTCAGGTGCGCCACTGGTGAAAAAGCGCATTCGGGCAGGACCCGTAGCCGTTCGCCGTGCCCCGCGCGCTTCCAGCAGCCGACGCACCTGTCGCGCCACCGCAGGCGAGGGATCGATCACCCGCACAGATTCCCCGGCAATTTCCTGGATCAGGGGCATGACGAAAGGATAATGCGTACATCCGAGGACAATCGTATCGGCGCCCTCTTGGATCATCGGACGCAGAGCCATTTCCAGAATAGCGCGCGTCTCCGCTCCTTCCAGATTGCCGGCCTCGATCTGCGCCACCAGGCCGGGACAAGTATGTGGCAGTAATTTTACACCTTCTGCAAAGCGCTCCACGACGGAAGCATAGAGCGCGCCTTGAAAGGTAGCCGGGGTCGCCAGCACACCCACTACACCACTTTGGGTTTGTTCTGCGGCCGGTTTGACGGCCGGTTCCATGCCGACGAACGGCACCTGCGGAAAAAGTTGTCGCAGGGCATGCAGAGCCGCCGCCGAAGCCGTGTTACAGGCAACCACGATCAGCTTGGCGCCACGCTCGAGCAAAAAACGCGTGATCCCCTCGGCGAATCGGCGCACTTCGTCCAACGGACGGGGACCATAGGGAACATGGGCTTGATCGGCTACGTACAGAATATGTTCCTCCGGCAATTCGCGGCGGATGGCACGCAGAACAGAAAGCCCCCCAACACCCGAATCAAAAACGCCGATCGGATCTTCCGTTGACGGATTCATTGCCGCGAGGCCTCTACAATTAACTGACGAAACAGACGACGCATCGGCTCCTGATCGGTGAGCCATTCTGGATGCCATTGTACCCCGATGACGAAGGGACGATTTTCCAGCTCGATGCCCTCTATCAACCCATCCTTAGCCCAAGCACTAGCCCGTAAACCATCCCCAAGTTCTGCCACGCCCTGATGATGCAGGCTGTTCACCCACAAGATCGGCTCACCCAGAATTCTCCCCAAGCGGCTTTCAGGTTGAATGCGAACGGTATGTGCCAGCGTGCGGCGCTGCGTGCCGGGCAGAGAATGCTCAAGCGAGTTCTCCAACTGATGGGGCAGATGGGTGTATAAGGTCCCTCCCAGCGCGACGTTCAAAACCTGACAACCGCGGCAAATGCCCAATAAAGGCTTCCCCTTTTCCACGGCGCGACGCGCCAAACTCAGTTCCAAAGCATCTCGCTCCATATCTATCCCATCTACTGAGGGGTGGGGTACACCGGGAAAGAACTGCGGATGGATATCCCCACCGCCGGATAGGATTAAGGCATCCACACGGTCCAGGAGCCGAGAGGCTTGTGAGGCAGGCAGAGCCGCCGGGATAAGAAGAGGCATTCCCCCGGCCTCCAAAACCGCATCAACATACGCACGGAGCAGGGAGAATGCCTGGAGTCCCTCGGAAGTTTGCGCCTGTCGGGTCGTAATGCCGATCAAAGGCTGAGACATTCCGCTAAAGGCCGCGCCTGGCCCACAGCCATTAATCGAATTTTTCCTTCAACCTGGCGGCCTTACCGGTGCGTTCGCGCATGAAGTAGAGCTGAGCGCGGCGAACTTTGGCCCGCCGCTCGATCACTACCTTTTCAATGCGCGGCGAGCAAAGAAGGAAAGTGCGCTCTACGCCGATGCCGTTGCTGGCAATCCGTCGCACGGTGAAAGAGGCCTCATTGCCTCCCTTGCGCAGGCGAATCACCATACCGCGAAACTCCTGAATGCGTTCTCGTCCGCCTTCCACAATGCGCAGAAAAACGTTCACCGTATCCCCAGGGCGCAGATCCGGGATGTTCGGATTGACGGGCATTTCTACAGCTTTCAACAAATCGCTCATCGTTTACATCCTCTCTTTCAAAATCATGATGGCATTTGGATGGGATTTTCAATGCCTGAAGCGGGGGGGGATTATATCATGCCATCAAATTTGTTTCAAGGAAACCTCAACAAAAATTGGAACACACCCCTTTTGTGCGTTGTGCTTTTCACTCCTTCCAAATTCTAATGAGTCCACCACAAAAGCCATATCTACCACATGGGTTCGAGCAATAGGGCACGGACAAACACGGATAACACGGAAAAACATGAACGGGTCTACGGCCAAAACCGTTTTTGGTCACAAAACGCACAAATAGCGCTAAGATTTTTTATAAAATTGCGGGATTTTTTGGATTGACGGTGTGTCCTTTTGTGGTAAAAGGACTTTTTGCAGTGAACTCTCTAATCTAAAGGATTGAGAGATTCCACGAATTTCGCGGCGCAAAGCTGGTTTGCCCGTTTGTTCGATGTGCGGGCATGCGCAAAAAGTTTAGGTCTGAACCACCGTTTACCTCTATAGCAAACCTTCCATACGCAACCTGAAGACTGCCGGATTGTTGTATAATCATCCCAGGAGGTGTTCATGTCCGAGGCGTTCACATTTGGCGGGCCGATTGTATGGCGTCCTACAGCGGAGTACGTGGAGCGTGCGCATTTGACGGCATTCATGCGTAAGCATGGAATTGAAAGCTTCGATGAGCTAATGCGCCGCTCAACGGAAGATGTGGCCTGGTTCACCGAGGCCGTGTTACGCTATCTAGATATTCGCTTCTTTCATCCCTATGAGAAAGTGATCGATCTCTCCGATGGGATCGCCTTTCCGCGCTGGTGTGTTGGGGGAAAGATGAACATTGTCTATAACTGCGTGGATAAATGGGCAGAGCAGGACCCGCATCGCTTGGCGCTGCTTTGGGAGGGAGAAGAAGGAACGGTGCGGAGCATGACCTACGGCGAGCTGCATGCCGAGGTCAATCGCTGCGCCAATGCACTGCGCGCCTTAGGGCTGCGAAAAGGGGATGCCATTGGTCTATTTATGCCGATGACGCCGGAGATCGCCATCGCTTTGCTGGCCATCGCACGCATTGGCGGCGTGATCCTGCCCCTTTTCAGCGGCTACGGTGCCGGCGCGGTGATCACGCGCTTGCAAGATGCCGAGGCCAAGGCCCTGTTCACTGCCGATGGCGCCTTCCGCCGCGGGCGTGCCGTGGAGATGAAAACAATCGCCGATGAGGCCATTGCACAGGTGCCATCCGTGCGCCACGTGATCGTGCTTCGCCGCAGCGGTCAGCCGGTTCCCATGACGCCGGGGCGGGATCATTGGTGGCATGAGCTGGTGGAAAAACAATCTCCCCAGGCTGAGATCGAGATCACAGAAGCAGAAGATCCGCTGATGATCATTTACACTTCCGGCACCACCGGCCGTCCAAAGGGTGCGCTGCACACCCACTGTGGCTTCCCGGTCAAAAGCGCACAGGATATGGCCTTTGGGATGGATGTGCACACAGACGATCGCATCTTCTGGATGACCGATATGGGCTGGATGATGGGTCCCTGGCTGGTCTTCGGGGCGTTGATCCTGGGGGCGACCTTTTTCCTCTATGATGGAGCGCCGGATTACCCGGCCGTGGATCGCGTTTGGGCGTTGGTAGAACGCCATCAGCTAACGCATTTAGGACTTTCACCGACCTTCGTGCGCTCGATCATCCCGCACGGGGCGGAACAGGCGCACAAACACGATCTTTCGTCCCTGCGCTTCTTCGGCAGCACCGGTGAACCCTGGAACCCTGATCCGTGGATGTGGCTCTTCCAAGAAGTGGGCGAAGGGAAACGGCCGATCATTAACTATTCCGGTGGGACAGAAATCTCCGGCGGGATCGTGATGGGCAACCCCATTCTGCCGCTGAAGCCTTGTGCTTTTTCCGCGCCTTGTCCGGGAATAGCGGCGGATGTTTTCGATGAGGAGGGGCGTTCGGTACGTGGTCAGGTGGGCGAGCTGGTGATTAAGGCACCCTGGATCGGGATGACGCGTGGCTTTTGGAAGGATCGCCAGCGCTATTTGGATACATATTGGTCACGCTGGCCAAACGTCTGGGTACATGGGGATTTTGCCGCCGTGGACGAGGATGGATTATGGTATATCCTGGGGCGCTCAGACGATACGCTGAAGATCGCCGGCAAGCGGCTGGGGCCGGCCGAAGTGGAATCGGTGGTAGTGCAGCATCCGGATGTGGTGGAAGCGGCGGCGATCGGCGTTCCGGATGAAATCAAGGGAATGGCGCTGGTGTTGTTCGTCGTACTCCGCCCACAGGTGACGCCGAGCGAGGCGCTACGGCAGGAAATTCATCAGCAAGTAGTCGAAGCGATGGGGAAAGCATTGGCGCCCAAAGCGGTGCTCTTCGTCTCCGATCTGCCAAAGACGCGCAACGCCAAAGTGATGCGCCGTATGATCCGCGCCGCTTACCTGGGACAGGACCCCGGCGATACCAGCTCGCTGGTCAATCCGGAAGCAGTTGAGGATATTCGCAAGGCAAGATAAGGGCCTTATAGTAGAGGCAATTGCGCCATGCCACGGGTTAGGTGGTGCGCCAGACGCGTGGGCTCCGGCAGCCGATAGCCGCGACAGGTGCTAAGGGTCAGCTGAACGGCCTGCGGCAGGTCCATGCGATGACCGGGCGAAACATACACCGGTTTCACTCCGGCGCGCGTGCGCACGACGGCGCCGATGATCTCATTGCCTTCTTCGGCATAGAGATAGGCAAAATCCCCCACGTTTTCGCCAGGCATGGCGTGATGACCATAGAGACGGGATTTGGCCACCCCCAAGGTCGGCCTATCCAGCCATAGGCCCAGGTGGGCGGCAATGCCCATGCGTCGCGGATGAGCGATTCCCTGGCCATCGAATATGACGACATCCGGCAAGACGGTGAGGCGTTCCCAGGCTTTGAGCACCAGCGGGCCTTCGCGAAAGGTGAGCAGGCCGGGGATATAGGGATAGGTGACCTGATCTTCGATCACCACGGTATCCAGCATTTCCAGGGACGGATAGGAGAGCACGATAACGGCACACCGCCCATGTGCGCCCTGTACCCCAACGTCGACGCCGGCAATGCTTCGGATGGGATGAGGAGCCCAGGTCAGGATGAGTTGCGCCTGCAGCGCACGCTGAAGGGCCGCGGCTTGCTCCGGGGGCAGGTCCCAAGCATGAAGGGGCTGAATGCTCATGTCTTTTCCCATCCTTTTATACCCTATTAGAAGCTTGTACCCGTTGGAGAGCAAGTAGGGCGAAAAGATTGAACAAGACAGCGATCAGGGTGATGATGCCGAATCCCCAGCGATAGTAGAGCCAGGTGGAAAGAAAGGCGCCCAGGGCACGTCCGATGGAATGACCGCTCAGGTTGAAGGCCATGGTAGTGGCACGGGCATCCGGGCGCATTTCGGTCATCAGCGGTACATGGCTGACCATGACATATTCGAAAGTGATATAGAAGAGGAAGAGGCCGATCAGGGCGCCGGTTTGTGTGCGACCGAGGATCGGCAGTGCTAAGGCAGCGAGGATGTTGCCGAGGAGACCGAGGATGAGGGAGCGGGGTTTGCCGAGGCGATCGGTGAGCAGCGCGACCAGGCCTTCGCCGCTCAGTTCCGAAAGGCCGATGACCGCCGAGGCAGCTCCTAAGGCCAGGATTTGCAGATGGAAAGATTCTTCCAGCCAGACGCCGAAGATCAGGTTAACCAACTCATTGGCCGCGCTGGCCCAGGTGGCGATCGAGATGGCGGCCAGGGTGGGCAGATCGCGCAGGACGTGAGAAAAATGCGCCCAGGGATGATCGGACGGGCGATGATGAGGGTCTCGATCGGAGATGAACAGGAAAACTGCCAGGAACATGACCGCGGCAATGGCGAGCAGGAACGGAAAGGGAGCTTTCCAACCGAAACGGGCAATCATCCAGCCCATGAAGGGAATGCCCAAAATGAAGGCCAGCGACCAGCCGATCTCGGTGATCGCCAGGGCAAGGCCACGCCGGGCATAGGAGACCCGATCGCCGAGGTAGGCTTGTATGGATGGATCGAAAAGGTATTTGCCGATCAGGCCGAGGAAGAGGGCAAAGGCAAAAGTGAGGAAGGATGGGAAAAAGGCGAAGAGTGCCATGCCTAGGCCGAATAGGAGAATGCCGCCTAACATACCGAACTTTCGTCCGCGGTGATCGGCAATGGAGGAGATCAGCGGCACGCCGATGCCGAGAAAGGCACGCGCTCCCACCAGCATGGAGAGGGTGCTCAGGTCAACGCCCAGGCCGCGAGCAAACGTGCTCAAGAACGGATAGACCATGCGGTAGGCGGTATTGAAAACCGTGCGCAGCAGCATGAAGAAGAGGAGTTGGAAGTAGAGCGACATGCAGCAAATGATAACATGGACACAGTACAGAAATTGGTGGCAAAGCTCTTTGCTGTTTATCTGTCACTTTTTGCCTTTAAAAACATCCAAGCAAGCAGACCTTCTTCAGGAGAATTCTATGGCGAGCAAGCATTCTAAGTCCAAGCATCAAAAACTTCCCAAAACGCAGCAATCTCTCTATCGCATTTGGCTGCCGGCCGCGCTGGCAATTGTGGCATTGGGCCTCTTCCTGGGTCTTGGATTCTTCCGGTCATCGGCGCCTGCCGCAACGCGCACCCTGCCGGCAGAAATTTCGGTGCAGGAGGCCTATCGTTTGTACCAGGATGGCTATTTCCTGCTCGATGTACGCACGCAAGAGGAGTGGGATACCTTTCACGTGCCGAATGCCACGCTTATCCCGCTCGATCAGCTGCCGAATCAGTTAAGCGAACTGCCGAAGGATAAGCCGATCCTGGTAATTTGCCGCTCGGGCAATCGTAGCCAAGTCGGAAGAGATATTTTGCTTGAAAACGGTTTTGAGGCCACAAGCATCAGTGGCGGCATTCTCGCCTGGCAGGCCGCCGGCTATCCGATCGTCACACCGTAAATAAAAACAGGCCTGCTTTGACAGGCCTGTTCTCCATCAGGGGATCGCTTACGCTTCCAGACCCAGTTCCTGTAACTTCTGAGGGGTTGGCCAGCCTTTCTCATCCCAGCCGCGGGAAGCATAATAGGCCGGAAGCATCTTATCCAGCTCCACCACCTTGCCTTTGGCCGGCCCTTCCGGCAACGGTTCATGAAGCATACGCGGCGGGAGGGTATCTTCGGTGGAGCCGGCTTTGAGCACAAAGAGCCGTTCCAGGTTATAGATGCGCTCGCCGGCTTTGAGCACTTCTTCGGGGGTGTAATCTACGCCGGTGGTCAGCTTCATCAGTTGCGCCAGGCGCGTGGGCAGGATCATGCGCTCTTTGGTGAAAACATAGCGCACGGCCAGGAAAACGCACAGGCCGGAAGAATCGATCAGAGCAAAGGCATCCTGGAAGCGGTGGACCAGTTCGGCCTTATCTTCGGATGTGAGGGGATCGATCTTGACCGGAACGCCGAAGACCTCTTCATAGGCCACATCGCCTTCCATGTGCGAGGCGCCCTTGTTCGAGGTGGCATAAAGCAAGCCCATGCCCTGTGAACCGCGCGGATCGTAGCCGGGGAATTCTTGCTTGCGCGCTGTGACGGCGATCTCCGGGTGACCGTATTTCTCGGCCAGACGATAGCTCCCTTCGGCCAATTCATCGCCAAAGCCCTCGCGGTAGGCCATTTTGCGGATCATCTCGATCAGCGCATCGGCATCGCCAAAACGCAAAGGTTGCCCGATGCGCTCTTCGGGAATATAACCTTTTTCGTACATCTCCATAGCAGCGGCGACGGTCATGCCGGCAGAAATGGTATCCAAGCCGAGCTCATTGCAGAGGTAGTTGGCTTTGGTCAAAGCCGCCAGGTCGCTGACGCCACAGGCGCTGCCAAGGGAAGCGATCGTCTCGTATTCGGGGCCTTCGCCTTCGCCGGCATATTTGCCATCCGGAACGCGGGTCACCCGGCCACAGGCGATCGGGCAACGATAGCAGGGCTTATGGCGCACGAGATATTTTTCGCGCAGTGCCACACCGTCGATCTGGGAAACATGCTCAAAGACGCCGGTCTGCCAGTTATAGGTGGGCAGGATGCCCAGTGTGTTGGTCACCTGTGGGACGTAAGCGGTGCCGTAAATGCGCAGGTTAGAGCCTTTTTTGACATCTGCGCCGACTTCCTTTGAAATGGTCACGCTAAGATCGCGCATTGCCTGCTCATCGAACATCGGCGGGTCTTTGCGCCCCATCACCACCACGGCCTTGAGATTCTTGCTCCCCATCACCGCGCCCACGCCGGAGCGGGCCGCGGCGCGATGCTTATCGTTCATGATGGCGGCCATCAGCGCCAGGTTCTCCCCTGCCGGGCCGATGCAGGCGACTTTGGCTTCGGGATCGGTCTCGGCCAGCACGCGGTCAGTCGTCTGGTGCACGTCCAATCCCCAGAGATGCGCCGCCGAGCGGATTTCAACCTGGTCCTCGTTGATCCAAACGTAGACCGGCTCTGAGGCGCGCCCTTCAAAGATGAACATATCGAAACCGGTGCGCTTCATCCAGGTGGGAAAATCGCCGCCGGAATTCGAATGGGCGAGGGCGTCGGTCAGAGGGGATTTGGTGATTACCATGTAGCGGTTCCCGGTCGGAGCCGGCGTGCCGGTCAGCGGGCCGGTGGCGAAAATGAGCTTATTCTGCGGCGAAAGCGGGTCGACAAGCGGATCGACTTCATCGTACAGGTAACGGATCGCCCAGCCGCGGCCGCCGAGGTAGTCCTTTGCCCGCTGTGGGTCCACGGTCTCGATCCGCACGCGGCGTTGGGTCAGGTCAACGCGCAAAATCCTTCCATGCCAGCCATACATGATATGCCTCCTGAGATAGATACTTTAACCACCGGCAATAGCCGAAAAGGCTGCTACTGTATCTCCCTCTTGCAAAGGGGTATCCAGAGAAACGGTGCGACCGTTGAGCACGATCACGCTGCTATCATCGAGGGGAATGCCAAACGGTTCGAGCACTTGAACCACAGTTGTGCCTTCTGCGACTTCCAGTTCCACCGTATCGCCGCGAGTTCCGGGGGGAAGATGTTGACGGTAAGTAGCGATCAGCTTCACTCGCACGCGCATCGTGCGCAATTATACCCCAGACCTTCGTCGACGCTTGCGCCAAACGGCATAGCGCGAAAACAGGTGCACCCACGGTGGCGAAAGTCGCGCCCGGACCTGAGCCTGGGATAGCAGACGGCGAAAGGCCTCGGCCGAATCAAACGGCGGGAGGAGCAGCGAGGCATGCCCGATCTCCCAGGCAGTGTGCGCATCCGAGCCGACCGTGATCGGGATGCCGCGCTCCCGCGCCAGCTGTTGCGCCTGAGCATTGAACTCCGGCAGAAAGCAGCGGGCATTGAAGCCTTCGACCGCATCCACCAGAGGCAGAATTTCCAACAGATCGGGTAACTTCCAGTGGCCTTTGCGAAAGCGATCAAAAGGATGCGAAACGCTGATCACAGCGCCCTGCTCGCGCAGCCGATGGATGGTCTCTTGCGGTGAAAGCCCCGGCGGGATTTCCTCTTGGACGAAAAAGGCCAGTAGTTCGCCGCGAGTGGTCATGATCTCTTCGCCGATGATCACCCGATTGGGATCGATGGCATATGCTTCGAGCGCGCCACGGATGGTATTGTGATCGGTGATGGCGATCTTATCAATGCCGCGCCGCAGGCAGGTCTGAAGCAACGCGTCCGGACGGAGGAGCGAATCTTCAGAATAGTAGGTGTGGGAGTGGAGTTCAAGTTGCCAAAGCATGGTGGTGGTTGGTCGGTTAGTCGGGTGGTCGGGTGGGTGTTTTGGTTTGCATCGAATTCTACCAGCTTCAGGTATACTTGCAGCCATGCGAAGCATGGTTTTCGGTTTGGGATTGGTTTTGCTGTTGGCGATGCTTATGGCCGCTTTTCAAGGAGGAAGCTGGCTGCGCGGCACGTTAGCATTTTTTGCGGTGTTGGCGCCGGGTGTGTTGGCGCTGCAGGCCTTAAGCGCTTCGGACGAGGCGAGGCCTTTTCCGCGGCAGGCGGCCCTGGCGTCGTTCCTGATCCGCCTGGCGCTCGGCCTCGGCCTGTACCTGGGTCTCTCATTCTATGGTTACGCCAATGAGCAGGAACGAGCCGGTTATGTCTTTACCGATGCTTTTAACCGCGATCGACAAGCCTGGACTCTGGCGCAAAGCGAGCGCCCTTTAAGCGATGCCTTCCGTCAGCAGTTCTATGCTGATCAGTATGGAGGGCTACTGGCGATCAGCGCGGCGCTTTACCGTTTCCTTTCGCCGGATGCCCATCGGCCGTTGCTGGTGGTGGCCCTGGCGGCCTGGGTGGGGGCGCTGGGCGTGCTCTATTTTGGGAGAAGCGCTAGGAGATTGCTACCCGAAGGTGCAGCCCTTGGGGCAACTGGGCTTTTTGCACTCTATCCGGATGCGTTGCTGCTGGGGGCTTCGCAAATGCGCGAGCCGTTCCTGTTGACCTTCGGCGCGATGATGCTCTTCGGCGTCTTGCGTCAGCGGGAGGGCAAAGGAGGATTTCCCTGGGAATTGGGAAGCGGGGTGATCGGGCTGTTGTTGATTTCGCCGGGCACTGCACTGGCTTTTGGGGTGGCGCTTGGAATTTGGCTATGGATGGAAAGCGGGAAACATTTGCCCAGTTGGATATGGGGAGGGCTGGCAGGAAGCATATTGCTGGGAGCGTTGCTTTTTGCCCTTAGCGTGGGGGGTGTTTCGGTGCGCGGCGGGACCTTTTGGGAGGTGATCGGGGAATGGGCTCGTCTGAGCGTACGCTGGAGCGCCTATCAGCTGGAACGCAGCTCCGGGTGGGTGCAGAAGCTCTTCGGTGAAATGCCGGCTGGTTTGCAGTTGCCTTTTGTGGCAGGGTACGGAATACTGCAGCCGATCCTGCCGGGGGCGATCATCGAGCCGGCTTTGCCGATTCGCAAGGCGATCGCCATCCTGCGGGCAACGAGCTGGTATGCGCTTTTGCCTTTGCTCCTTTTTGCCTTCCGGGCGGTTTGGAAAACACCGTTGCCCGAACGTCGTCGCTGGCTGGCCTTTTTGATCCTGAGTTGGGGGTGGATCCTGATTGCGGCTTTGCGCGGGGGTGGGGATCAATGGGATAACCCGCGCTATCGGCTCTTCTTCCTGGCCTTTCAGGCTTTGTTGGCCGCCTATGCCTGGCACCAGCGCGATGGATGGTTGCACAGGATACTATGGGTTGAAGGATTTGCCGTGCTGGTCTTCCTTCAATGGTATCTCAGCCGCTATTACCATATTGGCGGCCGATTGCCGTTCTTTGCCATGATCGGGCTGATCTTCGCCTTTGCGCTGGTGGTTTTACTCGGCGGATGGCTATGGGAGCGATGGAAGCACTTGTGCGAGGCGTGAAATAAAAAGCGGCGGGATTCAAAAAAGATCCCCGGCCACCAGATGAAAACAATGCCAGACTAATACCAGATACGGAAAGAAGTTTGTCCCTGTGCCTCTAAGATAGTGCTGCCCGTATAGCGAACCTGAGCATAGATAAACACAACGCCGCCATAGGGCATATTGGAGAACTCCAACGGGATAATAGACACTCCATTCTCGTTGGTAACAAAGTCGTAGACAGATTGGGTGTGATTCGGCCAGAAGACCGTCAGCTTGCCGCTGACGCGCACCGGCTGAAGCGTTTTATCCTGGACAATAATGAAAACGAGCTGCCGATCCGTCGAACCGGTCACGGCGCGCAGGGTAGAAAGACGGACCTGCAAAGGTGGGATCGGCTCGGCCTTATCCGGAGGGGGTAACGGCGCCAGGGCCTGGATGGGTTCGCCCTTTTTATCAAAGAGCAAGCGTCCTAGCTCACTTACCACCACGCGCTGCCCTTCCGGCATCCAAGGGCGCCATTCCAGGCGGGCATTTTCAAAATACTGGACGATCAGATTTCCCTGGACTTCAAAACCGGAGACAGGATTGCCGAATTGTGCCAAGCCACCGTTCTTCTCAAAGAATTCCAAGAAGGCAAAGCAGACCGGGATATTCTTCTCGGTGAAAAGGCGGCAACCGGAAGGGTTGTAGTACTGAGGCAAGGCAATGCCAGGTGTATAGAGTTCTTTACCGATCGGAGTTAACCGGACGCGCTGCCCTTCCGGCAAGTTCGGCTGATACTCAAAGCGGGCCCGTTGAAAATACTGCACCCGTTTCCCGTCCGTGCTGACCATCTGTTCGGTGATCGGGTATCCATAAAGTAGCACAGGATCGGCTACTTTACGGTAGAAAGCCAGAAATTCCCCCTCCACATAGTGCCCTGTTTCCCGAAAATATTCACGCCCCGCAGATTGGGCATGAACGGTCACCCGCGGTGGCAAAAGCAACAGCGATGCGATCAAGAACGCTCTCAAAAGAAGGGAAAAGGATGCGCGTTGCATCATTTCAATTATACCCACAATCGCCCCATAGATTCCTCACAATTTTGTCAAAGCCAATCCATGGGTACTTGAGAGTTGGACTTAATACCAAGTGATCGGATTTGGCCACTTGTATTGCGATAATTTCTACAAGAAAAAAATCAAAAAGGCATTTATCTTCAATAATATGAGCTTCTTTTGCGCAAAAGGCTAAAAAGCATATAATAAGCCTATATACGCCCCTTAACTGAGCACAGATTATCCTTGAATTCTCAATAGTTCCCGGCACAGGGTATCCAATGCCATATTCACTGCCCAGCGCGGTAAATTTTGGGGATGCCCGCCATAGGTCAGATGTTTCGAGATTGCTCGATAGGGTGTACGCACCCACACTTCGACATGCGGTATGGTCTCTTCCCAGGTTGAGACGGCCAACCCGATCTCAGCTGCGCAAGTTTCGCAAAGATTCTCCAATGCATGGAGCAAAGTCTCCCCTCTGATAGCTTCTGTTTGCTCCACTTTTTTCAATCCCGGCAAAGGAGCACGAGATAGCCTTCTGCTCAATGCACCTTGCAGGCCGTGTTCCAACGCGCAGGCGGTAAATCCATGGCGGGCGACGAGATCAAAGGTCACACTTTCTAGCGTCTCCTGATCGGCGCCGAAGATCGTTTCTCCCAGGCGACGACGCAGATCCGCTTCCACTTGAGCAATCATGCGATCGGCAGCAGGTTCATCTTCGGCTTTGGCCGTGATCCGAATGTCAACGATGCCCGAATGGGCGGCAAGGCCAACGGTGGGATTGCTCAACGCTTCGAGATCGCCGATCTGTTCGTCTATAAGAGATTCTCCAACGCCGGCTGTGTGCAGCGTGCGCACTTTAATGATAGTATCAAGGTGAAAACGCTGTTGAAGGTAGGGGATCACCGCGTGATGAAGCAAATATTCCATCTCGCGCGGCACTCCCGGAAGCGAGATAATGGTGCGTAGATGATCCTGCTCATCACTAATTTCGACGATAAAGGCCGGAGCCGTTCCCACCGGATTGCTCAAGGGAATAGCGCCTTTCGGGATATAAGCCTGGCGCTTCTGATTTTCTCCGGGCGTCCTGCCGTAGGCGGCCACACGGGCGACGATTTCCTCCCAAAGTTCGGGACGGAATTCAGTAGGCACCCCAACGGCCAAAGCCACAGCCTCACGAGTTGGATCATCCACCGTTGGACCTAAACCGCCGGTCGTAATGATAATTTCAGCGCGCAGCAATGCTTCGCGCAAGGCAGTTGCAATGCGCTGAACATTATCTCCGATCGTTGTGGTGCGATAGAGATCGATTCCCAGGCTTCGCAAAGCGCGTGCCAGGGTTGCGGTATTCGTATCCACCGTCTCACCGAGGAGAAGTTCTGTACCGATGGTAATGATTTCAGCGCTGGGCATAGCAGCTCATGGATAAATCGGGAAAAAGTTCTGACCACGCACCTGGTAGATTTTGACATTCGGCGCCCCGCAATCCCCATTGGGATTACAAGTGATCATACCGCTGAGCCCTTTGTAATCCTTTGTGGCGGCAATGGTCTCCCGCAAGGCTTGGCGTGGAATATAAAGCGTGCCGTTAGCCTGGATAGCTACTTTTTCGATGGCCAGCAAGAGGAGCATCGTGGCATCATAAGCCGGGGCATTGTACGAAGCGAGTGGTTGTTCCCCATAGCGTTGTACATATTTTTGCAAGAAGTTTGGATCATACTGTGGCATCGACGGCCCGGAAAGATACATCCCATTGGAAGCCAGCTTTGTTTGCTCGATAAAATCGATGCTTAAGAGCCCATCTGCGCTAATCAAAACGAGATTATCCAGGCCGGCCTCGAAAATGCCGCGAGTCACTGCGACACCATCCACGGTATACAGGGGATAATAGAGAGCCTCAGGCCGCATAGCCTTGATCCTCTGAATTACATTCGTCGGATCACTCCCGCTTTGAATGCGGATCTGCGCCAGACACTCGCCTCCAAGGTCCTGAAAGGCTTTACAAGTGGCCTCTTGGAGTTGATCGGAATACGGTGAGCCATCATGAAGCGTGACCAGGGTGCGTACTCCCAACGCATTGAAGAGAAAATCGGCCGCGATCGTACCTTGAAGTTTATCGTTATAGATCGTGCGGAAGAAGCCAGGCTGGCGCGTTTGAGGATCGGTGAGCGAAGGAGCTGTGCTAGATGGCGAAATCAACACCATGCCGGCCTCACTTAAAATACGCGCCGCCGGGATCGAGCCACCAGAGCACGTTTCTCCAATCACCCCGACGATCGTAGGATCGGATGCCAAGCGACGAGCAGCTTCTTCGCCGGCTTTCGGATCGCATTGATCGTCCTCTTTCACCAGTTCGATAGAACGCCTTGCCACACTCCCTTTATCAGCAATGGCGAGTTCCACCCCGCGCAAAGCATCAATGCCGTAAGGAGCATCCGGACCGCTGAGCGTGAGCGCGGCTCCGATGCGAATCGGTTCGTTCGGTGGGAGGATCACACACCCCAGGGCATCCTGACAGGTGTATTTCGGGGCACATGCTGCGAGCAATAAGCCTAGGCAAAAGATCGGCCATATTCTTCTCATATGCTCTCCATCAGACAACGTTATACTCAACGATCAGGCGACCTTCCGCAAAGCGCGCCAGATCCAGCATCGAAACATCCAACGTGCGGTAGGCTCCATCGAGGAGCAGTTCACTCATCAGTTTCCCGGCGATCGGGCCGTGCATGAACCCATGACCTGAAAACCCGGCTACAACGTAAAACCCCTCCACCGGCGTTTTGCCGAAGATCGGGTGCGCATCTGGCGTGACTTCGTAGAGGCCAGCAAGATGGGAAGCACGCCCCGCTTTCTCCAGGAGCGGCAACCGTGCCAGAGCTGCTTCCATGTTCACGATCTCAAAGGCTTCATCCACATTCTGGTTGAAACCAGGTTGCTCCTGCTGGTTAGACATACCGATCAGCAGACCTTCCCCTTCCCGATGGAAATAGAGCGATTGGGCAAAATCAATCACGAAAGGAAAGTCCGGCGGAATTTCTGGAAGAGGCGTGGTAGTAAACCATTGCCGGCGCAGCGGCGTGATCGGGATCTCAACCCCGGCCATTTTACCGATCACCCCGGCCCAAGGTCCCGCGGCGTTGACCACGATCGGGGTCTGGATCGTGCCTTGGGAGGTCTTTACTCCCTTGATCTTGCCGCGCTCGACGATCACTTCCTGAACTTCCACATCCGTAAAGGCTTTGGCCCCCAAACGGCCGGCCGCGTTGATATAGCCCATCACCACGCTGTTCGGATCCACAAGCCCATCTTTGGCATGAAAAGTACCGGCCAGCGCATCTTCAAAACGCATCAACGGAAGTCGACGGCGAACTTCATCACCGCTGAGCCATTCTGTTTGCACTCCCAAACGATGTTGGAGCGCAACATTCCGCTGAAAGGCCTGGACATCCTCTTCGCGGGTGAGCACAAAAAGATACCCACATTTACGATAGTGAACATCCTGCCCGATCTCTTCCTTGAAACGTTCGAGCATCGGCAGGCTCTCGAGAGAAAGGCGAATGTTAATTTCGGTAGCAAACTGATAACGTACTCCTCCGGCGCAACGCCCGGTAGCACCTTGACCGAAAAAGCGTTCTTTCTCCAATAGTACCACTTGCTTTTGCCCACGAGCGGCCAAATGATAAAGCGTGCTGGCCCCCATCACGCCGCCACCGATGATCACAATCTCTGCAGTATTGGGAAGGGTCATGCGCCTCCTAAACAGTTGAGCAATTAGAGAATCCCTGTTCCTCGGCAAACAAGTCGGCCGTTGAATCGAAAAATGCCATTAACTTTCTACCAGGGCACTTCCCGACCGATTTTCATTTTACCAGCATTTTGCAAAGCAACTTGTGCGGCCAGCGCATCCTGCACGGCAACCCCCACAGACTTAAAGAGCGTGATTTCCTGCGAAGATTGACGTCCGGCTTTTTGCCCCAAGACCACTTCGCCCAGCTCGGCGTAAATGTGATCCTCACCGCAAAGGCCCTGCCGAATGGGTTGGATCAGATCGCCGGCCTCGGCCAAGGCCGCCATCCGCGAATCTACGAACACCCGCGCCCGAAGCACTGTCTGGGCGGGAATTTCCTGCATCTCCGGAGTATAAGCGCCAATGGCACTGATGTGAACTCCGGGTTTCAGATCGGCATCGGCGAAAACGGGTGTCGATGAGGTCGTTGCGGTGCAGATGATATCCGCTTCGCGCACCGCCTGGGTCGGTGATTCTGCCGGGCGTAGATCGCCGGGGATCGGACCTTGGCCGGCCATCTCGGCGATAAAGGCACGAACGCGCTCCGGATTAGGATCATAAACCCAAACCCGTTCAATCTTACGCACGGTGCAGGCCGCTTCGAGCTGCGTCCGCCCTTGGACTCCGGCTCCGAAGATGGCCAACACGCGACTATCGGGACGAGAGAGCAGATCAATGGCCGCACCGCTGCCGGCTCCTGTGCGGATTGCCGTCAAAGAGGCCCCCTCGAGGAGTGCCTCGGCACGACCGGTTTGCGCATTCAGCACCAGCACAGCCGCCTGAATATAGGCCAGACCTCGCTGCGGATTCTGGGGAAATAGCGAAACAATCTTTACGGCGAGCGCTTCTCCTCCCTCGATATTGACGTAAGCCGGCATAAAGAGCGTCAGCGCATCATGTGGAGCGATCGGAAGACGGGTGCGCAGAGGGACCTCTGCACATCCCGCGGAAAGAGCGGCATAGGCCCGCTTCATCGCCTCGATCGCCTGCGACATAGGCAATGCTTTGCGAACCTCTTCGGCAGTCAGAACGAGCATAGGCATCTCCGTTTAGGTTGGTGAACAAAAAAAGACGCAGAGAGCCTCTGCGCCTTTTTAGAGCGATAGGTGCTCACTCTATTCCCAGGTAAGCCTTTTGTACTGTCGGATTTTTCCGTAGATTTTCGGCAGTATCATGCAGGACAATCTCGCCGGTCTGCAACACATACCCACGGTGAGCAATAGAAAGGGCCATCAGCGCGTTCTGCTCGACCAATAGGATGGTCGTGCCTTCCCGATTGATCTTCTGAATGGTATCGAAGATCGTCTCAACCAGCACCGGCGCCAAGCCCATGGATGGCTCATCCATGAGCAAGATGCGCGGCTTTGCCATCAGCGCCCGTCCTATGGCCAGCATTTGCTGCTCCCCACCGGAAAGCGTCCCCCCCAACTGATGACGGCGCTCTTTTAGCCGCGGGAAAAGGGTAAACACATACTCCAGAGTGCGCTGAATTTCTTGTTTATCCTGACGGGTATAAGAACCCATTTCCAAGTTTTCCTGAACGGTCATGCGGGCAAAAATCCGCCGCCCTTCCGGAACCATGGTCATGCCACGATAGACAATTTCATGCGGCTTATACTTCGCCAGATCCTCGCCCTCCAGACGGACATGCCCATGGCGTGGGCGCATCAAGCCGGTGATCGTGCGCAAGGTCGTGGTCTTACCGGCGCCGTTGGCCCCGATCAGGGTGACGATTTCGCCCTGTTCGACCGTCAGCGAGATGCCCTTAAGAGCGTGAATATACCCGTAGTAGGTGTGCACGTTTTCAAGTTCAAGCAGGCTCATGACACTCTCCTCTCAGGCAGCAGTTTGAGCCTGAACTCCCAGGCCACTGGCAGCACCGCGCCCAAGGTAAGCCTCAATGACGCGCGGGTTGCTTTGGATCTCTTTAGGTGTGCCCTCGGCGATTTTCTCACCGAAATCCAGAACGGTAATGCGCTCGGAAATCCCCATAACCAGGCGCATATGATGCTCGATGAGCAAAATCGTCAACCCCAACGAATCACGCAGGTGACGGATGAAATGCATCAGCTCCTGCATTTCTTTCGGATTCATGCCGGCACTCGGCTCATCCAACAAAAGCATTTTCGGCTTGCTGGCCAAGGCACGGGCGATCTCCAAACGACGTTGTTCCCCATAGGGCAAGTTTTTGGCCAAGATATCCCCGCGACCTTGCAGATTGACCAACTGTAACAAGCGGCGGGCTTCCTCAATGGCTTCTCGTTCTTCTCGCTGGGTGCGTGGATTGCGCAAAATGCCTCCCAGCAACCCCGAGTGCAAATGTGGATGCATGCCCACCAGAATATTTTCGATCGCCGTCATGTTTTTGAATAGGCGAATATTCTGGTAGGTGCGCGCGATCCCATGATATACAACTCGATCGGTGGGAAGACCGGTGATATTATGACCATCGAAGATAATATCACCCTCATCCGGAACGTAAAAACCGGTAATACAATTGAAGAGCGTGGTCTTACCGGCACCGTTCGGGCCAATGATGCTATGGATGGACTCCTTCTCAACATCAACATTTATCTTGCTCAGAGCCTGAAGACCACCAAAGCGTTTCGAGACATTTCGAATAACCAGAATGGCCATAGTTTTCTCCTACTCAGTCGGGGATGGAGAGAGCGCATCCGTTGCGGGACCTTCTTCTTCCTCATGGAGTTCGAGCCGTCGCCGTGCTTCAGGCCACAAGCCTTCGGGACGATAGATCATCATAGCCACGAGCAGAGCACCGTACACCAAGTAGCGATATTCCGCAAACTCGCGCAGCAGTTCCGGCGCGCCGATCAAGACCAACGCACCGACGAACACTCCGGGGATCGATCCCATCCCACCCAAGATGATCAACGCTAGCACATTGATCGAGACCAGAAAGTTCATACTATGGGGATAGACCGAAGTGAGCTTGGCTGCGAAGATCGTACCGGCAATTCCGGAAAACAGGGCACCGGTGGCAAAAGCCAGGAGCTTTGTCGTCACGTGGTTAATGCCCATCGCCCGCGCCACATCCTCATCCTCTCGTAAGGCCATCCAGCTTCGTCCGATATGAGAATCCTTTAAGCGCCAGGCAATGAACACAACGGTCGCCACACCGACCAGGAAAAGGTAATAGAGCTGAACCTGGCTTTTTAACACCAGATTGCCGATTTGCGGTTGAGCGATAAGCTGAATGCCCTGTGTGCCACCCAACCAGGGACGCAACCAGTCGGAAAGCACAAGCAGGCGCACAATTTCCCCAAAGCCAAGTGTGACGATAGCCAAATAATCGCCACGCAGTTTCAGCACCGGCAAACCCAGGATCACGCCGGAAATCATCGAAATAAGCATGGCAAAAGGCAAAGCCTGCCAGTAGGTGAGAGGCTGAGCATTCAATTCTGGCGAAGTTAGAACGCCCGTTGTATAGGCACCAATGGCAAAGAAAGCCACATACCCAAGATCCAACAAGCCGGCATATCCCACAACAATATTCAGCCCCAGCCCCATGAGGATATACATCATCACATTGTCCAGAATCTCGCTAAAGTAAAGACCGAGAATTTGGGGCAAAAAGATGAAAACGAGCGCCACCCCAGCGAGCACAATCCAACGCGCCTTTGAATCGAGTGGCTTTTTCGGGGATGCATTCTTTTGCTGGCGGCGGTAAGAAAGGCCGGTGATGATCAAGAAAAGCAGAATCCCTCCAACCGGAGTTAGGCCATTTGTGGCAAATATGGAACGGAAAATAGGCGCCAGGGGCCCCCAACGATTGGTAACGGTAAGGATCAAATCGCGCATCAGACCGACCACAAAGACCCAAATGAGCCCTTGGATCAACGCCCGGCGCCAACGTTGAGGAAGTTGAAGCATCGCTCCGGCTGTCAGCCCAAAGAGAGCCGCAACAAAGATCAACAGGAAAATCCCTAGTCCAAGCCCCTGATTAAAGGTGAGTATTCTATATAGCATCGGGGATGCATTCACAAACATAGCGCGTAAATTAATCACAGACCCAAGGAGCAAAAGTAGCACAAGAGGGAAGCTCCCAACAGCCCCTCCTACAAAAGCCGCCAGTAAAGTATTCTTGCGGTTTTCTTCAGGAAAACGGCGCAAAGTCGTATAGATAGCATACCAGATAGGTACCAGGAATAGAACCTGGCCGACGTTGAACCAACCACTGATGATAAAGCGCTCCCGAAAGCTCTCTACCATGCCAACAAGCGCAAGCAGAAGCGCCGCTGCACCGCCGATCAAGGCAGAACGCATCGTTTCACGGAATAAGGGAGAAAGGCGCGTCATGGTTCTCTCCTAGACTTTCGTTTCGGTCAGGCGTTCCCCGAGGATGCCGCTTGGACGGAAAATGAGAATAAAGACCAACACGGTGAAGGCAATGGCATCCTTGAGCTGGTAAGCCGCCGGAATCCCCAATCCATCCAAGAACAAACTAGGTCCCACCGATTCCAGTAGCCCCAAAACAATCCCGCCGAGAAAAGCACCAGGAACATTACCGATGCCCCCCAAAACAGCCGCCGTGAAGGCCTTCAGGCCGGGGATAAATCCCATAAAGAAGTGCGCTACCGGAAAGAGCAAAAGATAAAGAATGCCGGCAATGCCCGCCGATGCCCCCCCTAGAACGAAAGTCGTACTGATCGTACGATCGACGTCAATGCCCATCAGAGCAGCAGTATCTTTGTCCTCCGAGACAGCACGCATGGCTTTGCCGACTTTAGTATATTGAACAATGACATACAGGACAATCATCATCAGGATAGCGCCGACAATGACTACCAGCTGAGTCTTAAAGAAGCGTATCCCCAGGAGCACTACTTCGCCTTTAAAGAGGGCCATTTCCGGATACCCTTTCAACCCTGAGCCGTACAAGCCGCGAAAAGTATATTGCAGGAAGAACGAAGCACCGATCGCGGTGATCAACGGCACCAGACGAGGGGCATTTCTCAACGGGCGATAAGCAACGCGCTCGACCAAAAAGGCCACAGTAGCCGAAACCATGGCTGCTACAACCAGGACGATCAACAGGCTTAAGATCGGGAAACGATCCCACCATCCCAGACTAACCAGGCCGGTAGCTGCAAAGGTGGCAGTAAAAGCACCACTCATGAAGACTTCGCTATGGGCGAAGTTGATCATGCGCAAGATACCGTAAACGAGCGTATACCCTAATGCGATCAGGGCATATACGCCACCCAGTGCTAGACCGGTGACGATTAAGTCTGTCCAAGTAGAGGGAGAGTATTTTCCAAGCCTGATAGTTGCTACGCTCCCCCAGATCATTCCGACAAGAATCACAATACCGATGAGCCAGACGACAATGTCTGTTAACGTTACACCGCGTAGCCGGGTTCGAAGCATGCTTCGCTCCTTAGAAGGATTTTGAAAGAGGGGCGAGTTACCTCGCCCCTCCCGATTGAATCTTTCGTTTTACGGCCAGATGCGCTCCGGCGGGTACTTGCCGGCATGGTACTGATACACAGCGATCTTGGGATCGGCGCAGTCACCGGTAGGCGTGCAGGTCAGGTTCCCGGTCAGGCCTTTGAAGTCCTTGGTGGCATAGAGCGCATCACGCAGCGCCTGGCGCGGGATATAGAGCGTGCCATCCGGCTGCTGCACAGCGACCTTCTCAATGGCCGCAAAGATCATATTGGCCGCATCGAAAGCATGGGCATGGAAGATGCTAATCGGATCGGTACCGAAGAGCTCCTTGTACTTAGGCAGGAAAGTGCTCTGGTATTCCGCCGAAAAAGCTGAGAGGTCCGGGCTCGAAACGAACAGACCCTCAACAGCATCGCCGGCACCTTCAACTACATCGGGCGAGAACATACCATCTGCACCCATCAAGTAGACATTCTCCAGACCGGGCACTTCCTTCGCCTGGCGGGTAATCAAGGAACCGGCCTTGACGAAGATCGGATAGTAGATTAACTCCGGACCGGTAGCAGCAATGCTGGTCAGCACCGACTTGAAGTCGGTCCCATTCGGGTCCACCGCTTCCTGAGCAGTGATCTCACCACCCATCTTCTTGAACTCTTCGGCGAAGACGGCCTGCAGTTTCTCGGCATACAGGCTGCCATCGTGAATAGTGGCCGCCTTCTTCACACCGAGCTTCTCAAAGGCGAACTTGGCCGCAGTCGCACCCTGCACCTTGTCATTGTGAGCCGTGCGCAGGTAGCCAGGATAGTTGTTGGGGTTGCCAGCCTCGGTCAGATCAGGAGCAGTGTTGGAGGGGGAAACCATGACCATACCGGCCTTGGAAATTAGCGGGATGGCTGCACGGGCAGCGCTGGAGCAGGAAGTGCCGATGACTGCCACGATCGTGGGATCGGCAGAAAGCTTCGTGCCGGCCGCCTGACCACCCTCGGCAGAGCAACCGTCATCCTCACCAGTCAGTTTGATATCATGGCCGAGCACCTTGCCCTTGAGGGCAATGGCGACCTCAATGCCGTTGCGGCTGTCCACGCCCAGGGTCTCGTCCGAGCCGGAGATCACCAGGGCATAGGCAATGTGGATCGGTTCACCCGGCTTGACCTCCACACACCCTAACGGGTCGGTGCAGGTATAAGGTTGAACCTTTGGTCCACATGCAGCCAATACAATGCTGGCAAGCACCAGAATGGAAAACAGAACAAACAAGCGTTTCATAGTCTTCTTCCTCCAGGAATTTTAGGATGCACAGATCGCACAAGGGTTGAGGGAAACAAATAACCTCATCTATCTCGCTATCACCTCCTTTTCCTCGCTTGAAATTTGCTCCTAACCGAGATTGATCGCAAATCATAATGCCAAATTTCCGATTGGTCAAGGTTTTGTCCGACAACAAAAAGTGAATAGTTTTTTAATATAAGCAATTCTATCAAACAAAAACATAACCAATTCGGCCTAGTTGCCACAAACAACGCCGGGCGAGATCAATTGTCGGGCAGTACCCATACCGTATCGAGTAAAATCAAAGGCTGATACAGAACTCCAAATCTTACTCCTGACCATTTTCGATGAAGATCTGCGCCATCACCACCTCACGCATCCCCTCTCCGAACGCCAACAGCATCCAGGCCCTGAAGGCGGTTCAGGCATTGCTACAAGAAGGCCATGATGTAATCCTCTTCGGCTTCGATCCCTTGCCGGAATTCGCCGGTCAGGATTTGTGCCAATTTTACGGCCTACAGCAGCCGGTTGATGTGCGAACTTTTCGCTCATCCCGTCGCCTGTTTCCGTATCTTGCCTTCTTGCGGGCATTGCGCCTCAAGTCCAATTTGATCTACACCTGGGTACCGCAGGTAGCTGCACTGGCACTGCTGGCCGGGCAAGCGGTGATCTTCGAGATTCACCTTCAACCTTCGGGCTTCTTTGGCCCTTTCTGGCACCAGTTGTTTGCCCGTCTGCCGGGACGCAAGCGCCTGATCTCGATCACCCAAGCGCTTTACTGGTTGCTCCAAACCCGCTATGGCATCCACCTGCCCCCAGACCAGGTGGTGATCGCCCCCAACGGCGTGGACCTAGAACGCTATGCCGACCTGCCCTCGCCTCCCCAAGCACGCGAACGACTTGGGCTACCTCAAAAACTAACCGTCCTCTGTAGCGGACATCTTTATGCCGGCCGCGGCGCCGAGCTCTTCCTGGAACTGGCAGCATACTTTCCCGAACTCCACTTCCTATGGGTAGGAGGTCGCCCAAAAGAGGTAAAATACTGGCAAGAGCGTCAGGCACAGCGAGGCCTGGAAAATGTCACCTTCTACGGATTCGTCCCCAATCACACCCTGCCGCTTTTCCAGGCCGCGGCGGATGTATTATTGATGCCTTACGAAGCGCGCGTTGGCGTATCCAGCGGAAAGGTAGATTCAGCGGCTATCGCCAGCCCGATGAAAATGTTCGAATATTTGGCAAGCGGGCGCCCTATCCTAACCAGCGATTTGCCGGTTTTGCACGAGGTTTTGGACGAGAAAACGGCGATCTTCTGCCCCACCGCGGACGTAGAAGCCTGGAAAGAAGCTTTGCAGCGCCTTTTGGCCGATCCCGCGCTGCGGGTCGCTCTTGGACGGGAAGCCCGCTGCCGCGCCCAAGCCTACACCTGGCGTGAGCGGGCGCGTCGCATCCTCGCAGGTTGCGAAGCTTGGTTGAAAGAGAGATAATGGCGGCAAACCTCTTTCCCGCATTCTTCCAAATCTTTTCAAATCCGGCGGTGTTAAGTTTAACAGGCCGTCGGTAGGAAACGGTCGTGTCGGAGCAATATCACGAAGAGGAAATCTTACAGCTTGCCTCTCAGGGAGATGCCGAGGCTTTCGGCATTCTGTATGAGCGCTATGCCCCACGCATCTTTAACTACGTATATTACCGCACCGGCAACATCCACGATGCCGAAGACCTGACGGCGCGCGTCTTCCAACGCGCCCTAAAGCACATTCACCGCTATACCGACCGCGGCCTGCCGTTTTCGGCCTGGCTCTACCGCATTGCACACAACCTGGTCGCCAACTGGCATCGCGATCGCAGTCACCATCAGGAGATTGCCATTGACGATCTTGTACCGATGCCGACCGCCCAGGAGCACCCGGAAACCATGCTCCTGCGGGTGGAAGAGCAAGAGATATTGCTGCGGGCGATCCGTCGTCTGCCTCCCGACCGTCAACACCTACTGATCCTGAAATTCGTAGAGGACCTTTCCAACGCTGAAATCGGTCGCATCATGGGGCGCAGTGAGGGCGCCATCAAGAGCCTTTATCATCGCACCCTGCTCTCCCTGCGCACCTATCTGGAAGAGGAGAGAGAATATTGGTCAGAGAATCTCTCTTCCCATCCTCCAGAAGAAAATGAATAGTTCATCTTTTTGACAAGGAGATTAAAAAATGCTTCACATTGTCACCGATGGTGCTGCAGATATTCCCGAAGAGTGGAAACAAGAATACAACATTCATGTGGTCCCGATCAATATCCAATTCGGGGAAAAGACCTACCTCCAGTACCAAGAGCTGGACAACGAAGGCTTCTATCGCATGGTAGAGGAAACGGGCAAAATTCCGAAAACGGCCCAACCATCCCCTCACCAATTTAAGGAGCTCTACGAGCGCATTGCAAAAGCTGGCGATACCATTCTCTCGATCCACGTCACGAGCAAACTTTCTGGCACCTTTGAATCGGCCGTTGCCGCAGCGCGAGAGCTGGTCGATCGCTTCCGGGTCATCCCGTTTGATTCCGCCTGCGGTTCCGCCGGTTTGGGCTTCATGTGCCGGCAGGCGCGTTTGCTCGAGCGCGCCGGAAAAAGCGTAGAAGAAATTCTCCAGCAGCTAGAAAAGGCACGGCAGGATGTGCGCATTGTGCTCACCTTGGATCGACTCGATTATGCCCGCATGAGCGGTCGCGTGGGTGCCTTGCAAGCCTCCCTGGCCTCGCTGCTGAATGTTAAGCCGATCGTGATGCTAAAAGATGGCATATTGGAAATCACCGAAAAGGCGCGGGCCCGTGGAGCTTCTCTACGACGCGTGCTAGAACTCGCCAGTCAAGGCTTAGCGTCCAAAAAAGTACACTTAGCCGCAGTCCATGCGCGCGATGCGGGCGCCGGTCGTTTCTTGCTCGAAGAAGCCCCTAAATTCTTCCACCAGATCCAAGATACCATTCTCACCGATCTCTCGATTGCTGTGACCGCCAATTTGGGCCCTGGCACAGCAGGAATCGTCGTCTACCCTGCCGATTAGATTAAAGCGATGGCTATGAAAGACCGCTTCTCCCCCTCCTTGGAAGACTTGGAAAGCCGTCTGCAACGGGCGCTCCAACCGATCGCGCTCTCCGCAGAGCACCTGCAGCGCGTACGGCGACGCATCCGTTACCCATCCCAAGTGCGCGCGGCGCAGCGCATGTTCGAATGGGAATTCTGGTTTATCATCGTCGGCGGCGTGCTGACCACTTTCATGCTCATTCTGACCCTGGCACGGGCGCTCTTCTACCTTTTCGGGAAAAAGTAAACACAGGCTGAGCTCATGAAGGTGGCAGTGACCGGCGCATTCAGCTTTAGCGGCCGTTTTATTGCGCGCCGGCTATTGGCACGTGGCGATCAGGTGGTGACCTTGACCAATCGCCGTCCATCTGCTTCCGATCCCGCCGTCGCCGCCATCCATCCCCTGGACTTTGAACATCCGCAACGGCTGGCGGAGGCGTTGCGCGGCGTCGAAGCGCTGATCAACACCTACTGGATCCGCTTCGCCTACGGTGAACTCACCCACGATACGGCGGTAGAGAACAGCGCCCGCTTGATCGAGGCAGCCCAAAAAGCCGGGGTGAAGCGGATCATCCATGTGAGCATCACCAACCCGTCTCCAGATTCCCACCTGCCCTATTTTCGCGGTAAAGCCCAGGTGGAACGCCTGGTGCAAGAATCTGTCCTGAGTTATGTCATTCTGCGCCCCACAGTATTCTTCGGGCATGGTGATATCCTGATCAACAATATCGCTTTTCTCCTGCGGCGGTTTCCGATTTTCTTCATCCCCGGCCATGGCGATTATCGTCTCCAACCGGTTCATGTAGAAGATTTTGCCACACAGGCGATCGCCGCCCTGGAAAGCGAGGAGAACCAAATCGTGGATATTGTCGGGCCACAAGTTTTCTCCTTCCGTGAGCTGCTGGAACAAATATGCCGGATCCTCGGTCTCAAGCGCCTGCTCTGGTCCTTTCCACCCACTTGGGCATTACGGGTTTCCCAAGCGCTTAGTATTCTCCTGGGCGATGTGTTGCTCACGCGCGACGAATTGATCGGGTTGATGCAGAACCTATTGATTTCCAAGGAGCCACCGCGCGGAAAAACTTTGCTGACAACCTGGCTGATGGAAAACCGAGAGCAGGTTGGGCGTTCCTATGCCTCCGAATTGCGACGACACTATCAACACTAAGGGCATACAATGCGGGTGATTTCCGGAAGTGCCAAAGGTCGTAAGTTAAAAGCCGTGCCGGGCGATACCACCCGCCCGATCACCGATCGGGTGAAAGAAGCGCTCTTCAACATTTTGGCCGGAGATGTGGAAGGCTCTACCTGGTGGGATGTCTTTGCCGGCACTGGGGGAGTGGGGATCGAAGCACTCAGCCGCGGGGCAAGCTTTTGCCGTTTCACCGATGCCCATCCCTTGGCTATTCGCACCATTCGTGCCAACCTGGAGCTCACCGGCTTGCTCGACCGTGCCGAAGTGCGCCGGGCCGATGCTTTTGCCCTTCTCAATGCCCCGGCTGATCGCTCTTTTGACTATATCTATATCGCTCCACCCCAATATCATGAGCTCTGGTCGAAAGCCCTGCTCGCCTTGGATGCCAACCCCACCTGGCTGAGCGAAATCGCCTGGATCGTCGTACAGATCCATCCTCGGGAGTTTGCCCCCCTTTCCTTGCAAAACCTGATCCTGTTCGATCAACGGCGCTATGGGAGCACATTGCTGGCATTTTATGAAGTTAGGCTAAAGTCATCATTGACTACCTGACTCTCTGACTATTTGACCACCGGACAAAAGACACCATACCCCTCTCCATTCTCCCGCTTTTGCCGCCAATCCACAGTACAATATAATCATCTTCCCCCACTCTTCGGAAAGAAGTCTGCCATGTCCCGACTCTTCCCGATCCTTTCCTTGCTCATCTTTGTCACCGCCTGCGTCACGCCGACCGTGGACCATGGGCCGTTGACCGTGGACGGTGGAACGGCGACCGTCACCCCCACGCCACCCCCAACCTCAA
>JBBIGZ010000035.1:0-30402 GCA_037447295.1 Chloroflexota bacterium
ATGGCCGCTGCACTTACCGATCACATTTGGAGTGTAAAGGAATACCACTTTTTATCGCCTGAAAGATAGAGATGCCTAACCAGCACTCCCATCGGACGCCGCTCCGCTTGCACCGTTAACGCAAACCGTTTGATTCATTTTCCCCTAAGTATTTTTCACATAAAAAGCAATTCGATGATCAAGGTCGTCAAAACTCATGCCACAGGTTAGGTCTTGGGCTGCGATAGAATGATGCTCACCTTCACCCGAAATCGTTTGAATAGTAAAAAGCCCCGATGAGTAAACCGAAACCGAATAGGACTTTTCACCCGATCTTGCTCCAATAACCCTCTCAACAAAGTGGGGGAAACGCAAGTGTTTTCCCTTACCGTCCACCGTCCATGGTCCACCGTCCATCTACAGTCCACCGTCCATATGCTAAAATACACCCCATGCGCTCCATCCCTCGTCCATTCTGGCTCGTATTCGCCTTTTTGCTGGCCTGCGGCGTCCGCTTCTACGGCCTGGGAACTTTACCTTTGAACGATGAAGAAGCCCGGCTGGCGCTTCAGGCCTGGAAGATCGTCCAGGGAATGCGCGTCCCATTAGATTCCCAGGTGCTCTACCTGCACCCGACGGCGGCGTTGTTCTTCCTCTTCGGCGCGCGTGACTTTATAGCGCGCTTCTGGCCGGCCCTAAGCGGCAGCCTGTTGGTACTTTTGCCCTGGTTCTGGCGCCGGCAGATCGGCGAACGCCCGGCCCTATTTCTGGCCTTCTTCCTCGCCCTGGATCCGGGCATGGTTGCCATCTCGCGCCAGGCCAATGCCTGGATGCCGGCCATGCTCAACCTGGCGCTTTGCGTCACCGCCTGGGAGCGAAAGCGTTATGCCTGGGCCGGCATCTTCGCCGCCCTGGCACTCCTTGCCGGCCTCCCGACCTGGGAAAGTCTCTTCTTGCTGGCGGTGAGCGTGGGAGTCTACGCCCTCCTTCAGCAAAAGCCCATCCTGCTATCCATGAAGATAGAAGCCTTCCAAGAGGCCTCCCTGCCTTTCCTGATGACCCTCTTGCTTGGCGGCACGCTTTTCTTCGCCTCCCCGGCCGGCCTCGGCGCCATCTGGAACGCACCATCGGAGCTCTGGCACTCCTGGATCACGCCGCGGGCGACGCTCACCCCAATGTTCCTGGTCTGGCTCGGGTACGAAATCTTCCCCTTCCTCCTGGCAATCGGCGGCCTCCTTTCCGGAATCATGAACAGGAAATGGCTCGTCCCGCTGCTGATCCTGTTCCTATTGCCTCTGTTCTTCCCCGGCCGAGCGCCGGTTTCCTGGCTATGGTCTTTAGGTCTCCTGCTCTTCCTGGCCGCCCATGTCGCCGAACGGCTGGTACAGGACCTTGCACCCCATCCGGCCCTAATATTTGGAGGCGTAATCTCCTCCCCGCTGATGACCTTCATCGCCCTTCAATTGGCCGGGATCGCCAGCAATCCCTATCACCCCATTAACTCTCAGCCTTTGAACCTGAGCATTCCGTTCTTACAATTGAGCGTTCCGGTGCTCCCACTGCGCTGGATGGCCATCGTCGGTGCCGCCTTGCTCTGGATCGCCAGCCTGTCCCTTATCGGGATAGAATGGGGATGGAAACCGCTTGGACACGCCCTGGCCCTGAGCTTTAGCCTGCTCCTGAGCCTTTACACGCTTGGAAGCACATGGAGCGCAAGCGGATTGCGCACTCGGGATGGGGCCGAGCTTTGGTGCCTGACCCAAGCACCTGCTCAGGGACGCGTTTTGGAACAGAGCATCGGCGAGCTCTCCCTATGGCACTCCGGTCATCGCCAAGGAGAGATGGTATTACTAGCCGGTTGGGCCGAGCCGCCGGCGGGGTTGGAATGGCTTCTGCGCAATCACCCGCTAGAAGTTTCGCAGGGTTTCTCCCCCGCCACGCTGGATGGCAGGTATGTGCTCGTGATCACCCCGCAAATTGCCCCAGAAGCCCTACCGGCTCCCTATCGAGGCCAGGCTTTCCTCACCTCGTCCCGGCCGGCCTCCTCGATCGGCGCGGCGGATATGCTCGGCTGGCTTTTCTTCCGCCGCCTACCGTTGGAAAAAGATCACATCATCCTGTGGGTCCGCAGCGACCTGTTTGACTACAAAACCACTTCATCCGGAAGGTAATCCCCATGCCCATTCCGAACATTATCGCCATTGATGGCCCTGCCGCCTCCGGCAAATCAACCCTAGGGAGGCGCCTGGCCGATTACCTGGGCTACCTGTTCTTCGATACCGGCGTGATGTACCGCGCCGTGACCTGGCTTGTCCTGCAACGCGGCATTGATATCCACGATGAGCAACGTGTGACGGCGCTGGCCGAGAAAGTGCAAATTGACGTGCTTCCCCCTTCGCAGGCCGATGGCCGATTGTATGACGTGCGCATCGATCACCAGGACATAACCTGGGAGATCCGCCGCCCGGAAGTAGATGCCGCCGTCTCGGTGATCTCGGCTTATGTCGGCGTGCGGCAAGCCCTGACCGCACAGCAGCGTCGTATTGGCTTGCGCGGTCGTGTCGTGATGGTCGGGCGCGATATCGGCACCGTCGTCCTGCCGGAAGCGGATCTGAAGATTTACCTGGATGCTTCCCCCGAAGAGCGCGCCCGCCGACGTTTTGCCGAGCTCCAAGCACGCGGTCAAAGCGCCGATTACGAAGCGATCCTGGAACAGGTGCGCGAACGGGATCGGCTGGATTCGACGCGCGATATAGCCCCCCTTCAGGCTGCAGCCGATGCCGTGCGAATAGATTCCGATCGGCTGAGCGCCGACGAAGTCTTTGAAAAGGTGAAGGAGTTATGTCGCTAAAGCGTCCTTACCGTCCGCCCCTCTATACCCGTTTCACGCGTCCTTTGCTCAAGGTCCTAATCCGCCCCGTCTTCCGTCTTTTGAGCGATGTGCAGGTTCAGGGGGTGGAAAACGTTCCCCAAGAAGGGGCCTATATCGTAGCGGCCAATCACATCTCAATTTACGATCCGCCCTTCATCCTGGCCTTTTGGCCGCACATTCTGGAAACGATCGGCGCCGAAGATGTCTTCCATCGCCCCGGCCAGGGACAGCTCCTGCGGCTTTACGGCACAATCCCGGTCAACCGCAACGGCTACGATCATGAGCTGCTGGAACGCATGATCGACCTGCTGCAGCAGGGGCGACGGGTGATGATCGCACCGGAGGGACGGCGATCGCACCGGGTGGCGATGCAACAAGCGCGCCCTGGCATAGCCTATCTTGCCGAAAAGAGCGGTGCGCCGGTCATCCCGGTCGGCGTAGTCGGCACGACGCCGGACCTTTGGGATCGCATGCGCCGTGGCGAGCGCCCGCGCCTGGAGCTGCGCATCGGCCGCCCGATTCATCTGCCTCCCATCGAGGCAAAAGGGGAAGCCCGGCGATTGGCGCGTCAGGAAAATGCCGATCTGGTGATGCGGTATATCGCCGGCCTGTTGCCACAGGAATATCATGGATACTATGCCGGAAAAGCCATTGCCCCCCAAACCGATCAGTCAAATCCGCCGCTATGAGCTCACCCGATCCCCGCGTCTGACGTTGCTACGGCGCTTGGTGCGTGCCTTTGCCCGTGGCCTGGCGCGTTTGGTGCTCAAAATCGCCGCCCGCGCTCAAGTGGAAGGGTTAGAAAACTTCCCCAAACAGGGTCCCTACCTCATCGTTACCAATCATCTGGGCGATGCCGATGCCGTTCTCGGCTTGGCCTTTTTCCCGCAATTGCCGGATGCGCTGGCGAAGATCGAACTCTATGAAGAGCTAGGCCTGCTGGGGAAGTTGATCCACCTCTTCGGCGTGATCTGGGTGCGGCGCGGTCAGCCGGATCGGCGCGCTTTGCAAGCAGCGCTGGAAAGCCTGCGCCAAGGTCGGGTGGTAGCCGTGGCACCGGAAGGACGCTATAGTTTGATCAGCGGATTAGAGCCTGGCAGCGGTGGAGCAGCCTTCCTGGCCCTGAAAAGCGGAGTCCCCATCGTTCCGGTGGTCTTCATCGGCAGCGAAAACGAACACGTCTACGGCCATTTGCGCCGCTTTCACCGCGTCCCTTTGCAAATGCGGGTGGGGAAACCCTTCTACCTGGAAAGCGAGGAGGGAATGCGCATCAGCCAAGCCGTTGAAGGCGGTACCGATCGCATCATGCGCGCCCTGGCCAAACTATTGCCGCAGGAGAAGCGAGGAGTTTATGGGCAGGTGGGCGGTTAGTCCATTGGTCGGATGGTCAAATAGACGGTCCACGGTCCACCGTCCACGGTCCACGGTCTATCGTCCACCGTCCACCGTCTGCCACTCTCAATCAACAACCGACGAAGCAAAGATGATGAAAAGCATCCCCAACACCTGAATGGCAAGCAAAATGGCAAAAAGATAACCGAGCACGGTCCAAACGGTCTGCGATTGAACCGGTTGGCGCAACTCTTCCCCTAACGCCAGCTGACGCACCATCTTGGCGACCTGCTCCGGCCAGCGGCGCATCAGAAGGCCTACCCAGAAACGGTTTTCCGCCGCCCACGGGATCATCACATGAGGCGTCGGGAAGGTGCTCACCCACTGCGGAAGTGGCTGCGGGCCGAGAGGATAGATCAAAAGATCGCCCCGATCGGGAATCGGGGAAGAAGGCGAAAGGCGCACCAGTTGCACACCAGGCGCGGCTTGTTCCAAGGCACGTTCCAGAGAAGTGACGAGCGATTCATCTTCTGCCAGGAGCAAGACACGAAAATTGCTAAAGCGGGAACGTTGCATCTTCTCCGACCAGGCCGCCTCGTGCCGAAGTTGGCGTAGATGGTATACCAGGAGCAGGGAGAAATAGATCAGCAAAAACGCCGAAGAAAGCAGCCTAGTTAGGTCGCTCCCTTCTGAAATCAGCAGCAAGCGCAAAACCTCGTAGACCAGAGAGATGGCAAATCCCATCACCGCCAACACGCTTCCAAAGAGCACCGCATAAAGGTAGGTCCTGCGCACCAGCGATCGCCGCGCCGACTGAGCTTGTTCCTCCTCTCCGAGCGCCTCGACCCGTAAGGGGTCCCAGTTCACCAACCAGTAGGCCAATCCCACACCTAATGCACTCAAGCCGCGGCTCAGGGCCTCTCGCAGGGACTCGGAAGAGCCAAAAGCGGTCAAGGTTTGGGCCAATAGGTTCAGCAGAGTCCCCGCGCCGATGGAAAGAGTGATCAAGCCGGCCAACGCCGGCAACCCGCGTCCAAAGCGCCGGATCTCCAAAGCACGGCCGGCAGGCATCCATTCCAATTGTCGATTGAACCAAATTCCGTAGTATCGCCAAAGCACAGCAAAGGGGATCAGAGAAGAAAGCAACTCGCCGATCTGCTGCGAAACATTGACATCGGAAACCTTGAACACCGAGCGCAGCAGTACATCCAGCAACGTCGCGCCCAAGGCCAAGATCACCAGCGCGCTGCCTAGGTGCAGCAACGCATAGCTCCCCAACCGCAGCAATGACTCCCGTTCCTCTGCCTCGTGCATATTCTCCTGGCATTTCGTCCAGGCGTAATACCAGAGCGGTGCTCCGAGGATCAACAACGTCAAACTGTACAATATCTGCGGTCGGTTATCGCCCCCCAGCAAAAGCGGCTGATAGAACAGGGAGCGAAGGAGCTGAATCGCCCCGGCCATCAGCAGCACGAGCCCATAAAGCATCCAAAGGAAACGATAGAGGCGACGCGCATCAAGAAAATTTTCGAGATTGGATAGCGCCTGCCAGGCCTGGCGCAACTCTTTCCAGAAATATCCCCAAAACAAGCTCAGAACGAAAATGGCGATCAGGTTATCGCTCCAGCGTTGACCCCCGCCGAAAAGCGCTTGATAAGGAGGAAGAGCCACGAGCTGAATCAGAGCGCGATTGAGGATCGCCAACAAGTTTTGAAAGATCGGAATACCATTGGCGAACAACACGGCATAGAAGAAGATAGCCCGCAAAAGCGAGGTGGCCTCCTCTGCATCTTCCTTCGCCAAGCGCTTGCCCCATAGCCAATGGAACAAGAAGATCGGCACACCGACCAACACCAGCGCCAAAGCCCGCAAAAGGGCTTCCGAGGTGTTGAGAGTTTGTGTAAACAGGCCGCGCAACAGCCCGATCACACCCCAAATCACCACCTCCAAGCTGACGATAGCAATCCCGTAAAGGTATAGACGACGCACAGTTTTCATAAGGACCTCCGAATTTCACCATTGACCAGGCTCGCGCCCAGGCCTCTAGGATCACGCACCCCGATCAATCCCCAGACGGTAATGGAAGCGCCTCGTACCAGTTACTATCCCAGAAAGGATACGGCAGGGATTCGATCTTCCATGCTCCACCCTGGCGCACCAAAAGCGCATATTGCACGTTGCTGTAGCTTCCGCCAAAGGGATCCGAAGAGGTATAGATGATATTGATTTCCACCCTCGCCTGCGTTTCATCCACGATCTCCGCTCTACCCACCTGCGCCATCGCATTTTTGGGATCGACCATGCCCATCAGAAAAGAGCGGCGAAATACCTCGAGGGATGGTTTCTTTTCTTTATCTGCCAGGTAGGAATAGGCCCTCTCATACTCGTGACGGTAAATAGCGACCAGATAGTTATGCACTACGCCTTGGGGAGTCGTCTCTTCGCCATAGGTTATCTCGGCCGGAGAATAGGTGAGCACGCGCACCACTGCCAGCACGATCAGAATGCCAATGCCGATCAAAATACCCAACAAAAAGCGATCTCTTTTCATAGGACCTCCATAGAGGGGAAAAACGGGCGCGACGCATCAGGCATGTAAGAGCGCTCTCACGCTACAATGAGCGCATCGGGCACCCGATCAAGTGACGCTCACTCATACAATTCGACCAGCACGCCACCTGTGCTCTCCGGGTGAATAAAGGCATACCGTCGTCCGTTTTCACCCAGCCGCGGCGTTTCGTTGATCAGGCGCACCCCGCGCTCCTTCAGAGATTCCAGGATCTCATCTAATCCTTCCACTTCCAAGCACACATGATGCATACCAGGGCCGCGCTTTTCCAAGAAACGTGTCAACCCGCTCTCCGGTTCCGTGGGACGCACCAGCTCGATCTCGCCCCCTTCCAGGTTGAAAAAAGCGATCTCCGCCCCCTCCGCTGCGACCTGGCGCTGTTCCGTCAATTCCAACCCCAAGGCCTCTTGCCAAAAACGCAATGTAGGCTCCATCTCGCGCACTGCGATCGCCAAATGGTGAATGCGTTTGATACGGGGCATTTTTCCTCCTGAAATGCCAAGAAACTTGAACGTGCCTTACCATGCAGGGTTGTGGAGAACACAGGTCAACGCGGCTATAAGTCAACACAAAAAAATCACCGTCGAGAACCTTTGCCCGTGCCTACACCGGTTATGAAGGATTATACACCATCACCCTACCCTCTCCCTCCACGGTCCACGGTCCACCGCCCACCATCCACGGTCTACGGTCCACCGCCCACCATCCACGGTCTACGGTCCACCATCCACCGTCCTCAGGTATAATTCTCCCACCATTATCTTTACCGTATGAGGTCCCCATGTTAACTCCGGAACAGATCGAAACCCGTTTACAGCGCATTCTCTTAAAGGTGCAAAAGCCCGGCCGCTATATTGGCGGAGAGTACAATAGCATCGTCAAATCCTGGGAAGAAACACCCCTCAAGGTCGCCCTGGTCTTCCCGGATATCTATGATATCGGCATATCCAACGTTGGCCTGAAGATCCTCTACGATCAGATCAACCAGCGCCCCGATGCCCTGGCCGAGCGCGCCTGCGCTCCATGGATTGATATGGAAGCCGAAATGCGTCAGATCGGCCTCCCTCTCTACTCCCTGGAAACGCACCACCCGCTGGCCGCCTTTGATCTGATCGGCTTCTCCCTGCCCTACGAAACCCTCTACACCAACGTGCTCAATATCCTCGACCTGGCCGGGTTGCCCTTGCACAGCCGCGATCGAGATGAGCGCCACCCACTCATCATCGCCGGCGGTCACGCCACCACCAACCCCGAACCGATGCACGCTTTCATCGATGCTTTTGCCATCGGCGAAGGCGAAGAGATCATCCATGACATTCTCAACATGCTCAAACGCGGCAAAGAAGAGGGCTGGTCACGGGAAGAACTGCTCCGCCACATGGCCAAAATCCCTGGCCTCTACATCCCGCGCTTCTATGAAGTTTCCTACTTCGAGGACGGTACGGTCCGCGAAGTCCGCCCCACCATTCCCGAAGCACCGAGCGTGATCACCAAGCGCATCGTTGCCAAGCTACCACCCCCACCCACGCGTTTCATCGTCCCGAACGTCGAAACGGTGCACAATCGCGTCTCGGTAGAGATCATGCGTGGCTGCACGCGCGGCTGCCGCTTCTGCCATGCCGGCATGATCGTGCGTCCCGTGCGCGAACGCTCGGTAGAGGAGATCGTGCGCGCCGCCGAAGAAGCCCTCAACAACACAGGCTTTGAAGAGCTGGCTCTGCTCTCCCTCTCTTCTTCGGATTACAGTCGCATCGTCGAACTGGTCGAGGTTATCAGCCAACGCTTCCGCGATCGCAACCTGACCATCTCCCTGCCCTCCTTGCGCATCGAAACCGTCTCGGTCGATCTCACCGAAAAGCTCAAGCAACATCGCTCGGCCGGCTTCACCCTGGCCCCCGAAGCCGCCAGCGAACGCATGCGCCGTATCATCAATAAATACATCCCCGATGAGCAAATCCTGCAAACCGTGCGCGAAATCTACCGCCGCGGCTGGACCACCATCAAACTCTACTTCATGATCGGCCACCCCTCCGAAACGCTGGAAGATGTCCAAGCCATTGCCGATCTGTGCTATCGCATCCTGGCCGAAGGGCGCAAAGTGCTCGGCATGAAAGCCAAAGTCCATGCCGGCGTCAGCACCTTCGTCCCCAAGCCGCACACCCCCTTCCAATGGGTCTCCTGCGATACGGTCGAGCAAATCCGCGCCAAGCAAGACCTGCTCAAACGCTCCCTGCGCGATCGCAACATCAAACTCACCTGGAACGAACCCGAAGAAACCCTGCTGGAAGCCTGGCTCTCGCGTGGCGATCGGCGTCTGGCCGAGGTCATCGAAAGCGCCTGGCGGCGCGGTGCCCGCTTCGACGCCTGGGGCGATCAACGCAACTTCCAGGCCTGGATGGAAGCCTTCGCCGAACACGACCTCGATCCGGCCTTCTATACCCACCGTCCACGCCGGGTCGATGAAATCTTTCCATGGGATCACATCTCCACCGGCGTGCGCAAAACCTACCTCTTCCAGGATTTCCGCATGTCGCTCGAAGGGCAAATCCGCATTGACTGCCGTCAGCAATGCTTTGCCTGCGGCATACTGCCCACCTTCAGCGCCTTGCGCCGCGAAACCCCCGGCGACTACTGGAAATGCCCGGAAGTCAAATCCCCGGCCAGGCCACTCCCCGTCCTAACCCTCAACCCCGAATAATATGCGCCTACGCATCACCTTTGCCAAGCAGGGTCCCCTGCGCTATACCGGCCACCTCGACTTGCATCGCATCTGGGAGCGCACCCTGCGGCGAGCCGGCCTGCCTCTTGCCTATAGCCAGGGCTTCCATCCCCAACCGCGCATTCAGATCGCCTCGGCACTCCCGCTCGGCTTCACCTCGCGCGCCGAAATCGTGGATATTTTCCTCACCCAATCCATCCCGATCGAAGGGCTGCGCGAAACCATCCAAGCCGTCGCGCCGCCGGGGTTAGAAATTTTGAAGATAGAAGAAGTAGCCGCCAACGCGCCGGCCCTGCAAACGCAGCTCCGTGCCGCTGAATATGCAATCACCCTGCCGAAGCCGGCGAGCGACTCGCACACAGAACTGCCCCGGCGCATTGCCGCCGTGTTAGAAGCTCCTGCGTTGCCGAGGCAACGGCGCGGCAAAGAATACGATCTGCGCCCGCTCATCGAAGAGCTGCGCCTGCTGGAAGATGGACGGCTCTTCATGCGCCTGAGCGCCCGCGAAGGCGCCACCGGCCGCCCGGAAGAAGTGCTCGCCGAGCTCGGCATACCCTGGGAAGAAACCCATATCGAACGCCTCCGCCTGATCTTCGAGGAGTGATCCCCATGTTCCCCATCCACGATGACGAAATCCTTCCCCTTTCCAAAGAACACATCTTTTGGACCTGGTCTGCCCAAGCGCGCGTCAACCCAATCCCGGTCAAAACCGCCAAAGGCGTCTACTTCTGGGATATTCACGGGAAGCGCTACCTGGACTTCAACTCAATGACCATGTGCGTCAATATCGGGCACGGCAATGAGCGCGTCATTGCCGCCATGAAGGCCCAGCTCGATGAACTCCCCTATGCTGCCCCCGGCATGACGACGCGCGTCCGTGCCTTGGCTGGCAAGATGATCGCCGAAATCAGCCCTGGCCGTGCCCTGACCAAAGTGCTCTTCACCCTGGGCGGCGCGGATGCCAATGAAAACGCCGTCAAACTGGCGCGCGCCTACAGCGGGCGCTTCAAGATCCTCACCCGCTACCGCTCCTATCACGGCGCCACCGCCGGCGCCATGGCGCTCACCGGCGACCCGCGCCGTCACATGTGGGAGCCAGCCGGCGTGATGCCCGGCGTAGTCCACTTCCTCGATCCTTACCGCTACCGCTCCACCTTCCACCGCACCAACCCCGATATCCCCGAAGAAGAATTCACCCGCGACTATCTGAACCACCTGGAAGAGATCATTACCTACGAAGGCCCGGAGACGATCGCCGCCATCCTCATGGAATCGGTCACTGGCACCAACGGCATCATCATCCCGCCGCAGGGCTATATGCAAGGGGTACGTGCGCTGTGCGATAAATACGGCATCCTGCTGATCGCCGATGAAGTGATGAGCGGCTTCGGCCGCACCGGCAAATGGTTCGCCATCGAACATTGGGATGTCGTCCCGGATATCATGACCATGGCCAAAGGTCTGACCTCCGCTTACGCTCCGCTCGGCGCCGTGGCGATGAAACCGGAGATCGCCGCCACGTTCAACGATCGCGTCTACGAGGGCGGCCTGACCTACACTTCCCATCCCGTCTCGCTGGCGGCGGCCATTGCCAATATCCAGGTGATGCAGGAAGAGCACCTGGTGGAACACGCCGCCGAAATGGGGCGTGTGCTCCATCGCCTGTTGACCGAACTGGGCGAAAAGCACCCCTCGGTCGGCGACGTGCGCTCGATCGGCCTCTTCGGCATCATCGAGCTGGTGCGCGATCGCAAGACCAAAGAGCCGATGGCCCCCTGGAACGGCACCAGCCCGGAGATGACCGCCCTGCGCAATTACTGCCTGGAGCATGGCCTTTTCCTCTATACCCACTGGCACACGGTGTTGATCATCCCACCGCTCATCATCACCGAAGAGCAGCTCGCCGAAGGCTTCGCCATCTTGGATAAGGCGCTGGAAATTACGGATCGTGCCCTCTAGAGCAAACGCTCGCATTTGCTGCACGCAATGCCGGCATTCGCGCTACTATGCTAAAATTGCTTTGATCGCAACTTCACGTTCCACGAACGGAGAGAACCTGCATGTATAAAACGCACACCTGTGGCGAACTTCGCCCGGAACACGAAAATCAGATCGTCACCCTGGCCGGCTGGGTGCACCACTATCGCACGCTAGGCGGGATCATCTTCCTCGTCCTGCGCGATCGCTTTGGGCTGGTGCAAATCGTCAGCGATCCGCAGAATCACCCGCAAGCCGCTGAGGTGATGGAAAGCGTGCGCTCCGAGTGGGTGATCCAGGTGCGGGGGCGGGTGCGCCGGCGGCCGGCCGATCAGGTCAACCCCAAGATGGCCACCGGCGAAATCGAAGTAGAAGCCCACGAGGTGATCGTGCTCAACCCGGCCAAGCCGCTGCCGTTTGTCGTCAGCCGCGAGGATGAAGCCGTGGACGAGGCGGTGCGCCTGAAATATCGCTACCTCGATCTGCGCCGTCAGCGCATGCAGCGCAACCTAGAGCTGCGCCATCGGGTGATCCAATTCATGCGCAATTACCTGGATGCCCGCGGCTTTCTGGAGATCGAAACGCCCATCCTCTTCAAGGCCACTCCGGAAGGGGCACGCGATTACCTGGTACCCTCGCGTCTCTATCCGGGGCAATTCTACGCGCTGCCGCAATCGCCCCAACAATTGAAGCAATTGCTGATGGTGGCCGGCATCGAGCGCTATTTTCAGATCGCCCGCTGCTTCCGCGATGAGGATCAACGTGGCGATCGCCAGCCGGAATTCACCCAGCTGGATTTGGAAATGGCCTTCGTCGAGCGCGATGACGTGCTCAACCTGATCGAGGGCCTCTTCACCAACATGCTGCCGGCCGTTGCACCGCATAAGCGCCTACTGGCATCCCCCTGGCCGCGGCTGACCTATGCCGAAGCCATCGAGCGCTACGGCAGCGATAAGCCCGATCTGCGCTTTGGGCTGGAGCTTTGGGAGGCCACCGATCTCTTCGGCCGGAGCGAATTCCGCGTCTTCCAAGAGACGATCCAATCGGGAGGGGTGATCAAAGGCATTCGCGTGCCCGGCGCGGCCGGCTTTAGCCGCAAGGAGCTCGATCGGCTGACGGAAGAAGCCCAACGCCTCGGCGCCCGCGGCCTGGTTTCCCTGGCGTTCACCGCCGAAGGTCTAAAAGGGAGCGGCGCCCGCTTTGTTCAGGAAGGGGAAGCGCAAGCACTCCGGGAACGCACTTCCGCTCAGGAGGGCGATCTGCTCCTGATGGTCGCCGATCGGCGCCCGGTAGCGAATAAGGTGCTGGGCGGCCTGCGCCTGTGGCTACGCGATCGGCTGAATTTGGCCGATCCGAACGTGATGGCCTTCGCCTGGATCACCGATTTCCCGATGTTTGAGTGGAATGAGGAAGAACAAAAGTGGGATGCCGCCCATCATCCTTTCACCATGCCGCGGCTGGAGGACCTGGATAAGTTCGAGAGCGATCCGGCCTCCATCCTTTCCGAGGCCTACGATATGGTGTGCAACGGCTATGAGCTGGCATCCGGCTCCATCCGTATCCATCGGCGCGAGATTCAGAGCAAGGTATTCCAGCTGCTAGGCATTGACGAGGAGACGGCGCGCCGCAAATTCGGGCATATGCTGGAGGCCTTTGAATACGGTGCCCCACCCCATGGCGGCATCGCTCCCGGAATTGACCGCCTGGTGATGCTCTTGGCCGATGAGCCAAGCATCCGCGAGGTGATCGCTTTCCCGAAAAACTCTGCGGCGCGCGATATGATGGCCGATGCGCCATCGCCCGTCGAACCATGGCAACTGCAAGAATTGCATATCCGCATTGTAGAATGAATTTGGAGGCATCATGGCAAATCTGATTCGCGTGGAACAGATCGCCGAGTACGAAGGTCAAGAAGTCACCATTCGAGGATGGGTCTATAACCGCACCGATAAGGGCAAATTATGCTTCCTGCTGGTGCGAGATGGCTATGGCTACGCGCAGTGCGTCGCCTTCAAAGGGGACTTGCCGGCCGAGATCTTTGACCGCATCATGCGCATTCCGCAGGAATCGGGGGTGATCGTGCACGGCGTGGTGCGCAAAGATCCGCGCGCCCCCGGCATCCCCGGCGGCTATGAGATCGGCATTCGCGACCTGGAGATCGTCCAGGAAGCGGCCCTGGATTACCCAATGGCGCTCAAAGAGCACGGCGTGGATTTTGTGCTCGATCACCGTCACCTGTGGATCCGTATGCCCAGCCAATGGGCGGTGCTGCGGGTGCGGGCCAAAGTCATTCAGGCGGCGCGCGAATGGCTGAATGCCAACGGCTTCATCAACATGGATACGCCGATCCTGACGCCGAACGCCGTGGAGGGCACGACGACGCTCTTTGAAACGCAATACTTTGACGAAGGCTCGGCCTACCTGACCCAAAGCGGTCAGCTCTATAACGAGGCGAATATCTATGCCTTTGGCAAAGTCTATTGCTTCGGGCCAACCTTCCGCGCCGAAAAATCGAAGACCCGCCGTCACCTGACCGAATTCTGGATGTTGGAGCCGGAAATGGCCTTCGTCGATCTGGACGGGCTGATGGAGATCGAGGAGCAGCTGATCTCACACATCGTCCAGACGGTGCTGCGCGAATGCCAGCCGGAGCTGAAGTCGCTCAAGCGCGATACTGGCCGGCTAGAAAAGGTCACGCCGCCGTTCCCGCGAATTTCGTACGACGAGGCAGCCGAGATTCTGCGCCAGATTTACGAAGAAGAAACCGATCCGGAGCGGAAAGAACTGCTGCGCTTTGAATGGGGCATGGATTTCGGCTCGCCGCACGAAACCGAGCTGACCAACCGCTTTGAGAAGCCGGTCTTTGTCTACGGCTACCCCACGGCAGCCAAAGCGTTCTACATGCAACCCTGGCCAGGTCGGCCGGAGATCTGCAAAAGCGTGGACCTGCTGGCGCCGGAAGGCTATGGTGAGATCTGCGGCGGCTCGGAGCGCATTTACGAATACGATCTGTTGCTGGAGCGCATCCGTCAGCACAACCTGCCGGAAGAGGCCTTCAAGTGGTATCTCGACCTGCGCAAGTACGGCTCGGTGCCGCATTCTGGCTTCGGCATGGGCGTGGAACGCGTCACGGCCTGGTTGTGCGGGATTGAGCACATCCGCGAGGCTATCCCCTTCCCGCGCACGATCAAGCGGGTTTACCCCTAACCTTTCGGAGTCCTATGACCTGTCCCTTGCTGCGCATCCGTAGTCTTTCCGGTTGGACGATGTTCATTTTCGGCGCGCTGGCCTTCCTGCTCGGCGCGGTTGGATTGCTCTTTCCGGAAGCGCTCTTGAAGGTGCTCGGCTTCGAGGTCCTCGATCGGAGTGCCCGCTTGGCCGGCGACTATACGCTGGTGTTCATCACCACTTCTTCGATGGCCTCGTTCAACATGGGCATCTATTACGTGCTGGCGGCGCTGAACGATCTGCGCAAGTTCTATTTCTGGACGGTGCCCTTCCGCCTGGTGACTTTCACCGTGTTCACCTTGGCCGTGTTGAACGGTCTGGCTCCTATCCGCTTCCTGGGCGTGGCTATTTGGGAAGGGGTAGGTGCGCTGATCACCGGGCTGGCCCTGCGCTACGAATCACAACCTCAGAAGGAATAAGCATGCGCTCGAAATGGATTGAGTATCAAGGCAAACGCATTTTCTATCAGGATTTTTCGAATCTGATGTATAACTCGGAAGCCTTGCTGAGCGAGCTGGCAGCAGTTCAAGAGGTCGTTTTGACCCAGCCGCTGAATTCCGTCCTAGTGCTGGCCGATTTTCGCAATACGCAGATCACATCGGATGCCCTGCCAAAGTTGAACGAAGCTTCGGCGCGCACCAAGAACCACGTGCGCAAAACGGCCGTCCTGGGTGTGACGGGGCTCAAACGCACCCTGGCGGATATGCTGACTCGCCTGACCGGGCAATCGCTAAGATATTTCGATGACGAAACGGCTGCAAAAGAATGGTTGATTGCAGAATAATCTGTATCCAGAATCCCTGTGTTAAAATATCGGTCCACCGTCCATCATTCACGGTCCACTGTACACCGTCCACCGTCCATCGTCCACGGTCCCTATGAAGATCTATCTCGACACCATCGGTTGCCGGCTGAATCAGGCTGAAATCGAACGCATGGCGCAGGAATTCCGCTTTGCCGGTCATGAGATCGTCCCCACGCCGGCGGAGGCGGACTTGGCGGTGATCAACACCTGCGCGGTGACGGTGGAGGCGGCCTCCGATTCGCGCAACCGCATTCGCCACGCGGCCCGGGCCGGCACGCAGCAGATCGTCGCCACCGGCTGCTGGGTGACTTTAGAGCCGCAACAGGCCGCCGCCCTGCCAAAGGTCACGCGCCTGGTCCCGAACGCGCACAAGGATGCGTTGGTCGCCGAGGTGCTCGGCCTGCCGCAAGAGATCTTCGAGCGCGAGCCGCTGGAACGTGAGCCTCTGCCGGGACTACGCCTGCGCACGCGCGCCTTCATCAAGGTCCAGGATGGCTGCGATAATCACTGCACGTTCTGCATCACTACGGTGGCACGCGGCGCGGCCCGTTCGTACCCCATTTCGGAGGTGGTACGCCGCGTTCAGGCAGCTGTCTCATCGGGCACCAAGGAGATCGTGCTGACCGGGGTCCATCTGGGTTCGTGGGGGCAAGAATGGGGGTTACACCTGCGTCACCTGGTGGAGGCCATTTTGCGGGATAGCGATCTGCCGCGCTTGCGGCTCTCTTCGCTCGAACCCTGGGACTTGGATGAGACCTTCTTCCGCCTGTGGGAAAATCCGCGCCTATGCCGCCATTTGCACCTGCCGCTTCAATCCGGCAGTCGGAGCGTGCTGCGGCGCATGGCGCGTAAGACCACGCCGGAATCCTTCCGTGCGCTGATCAAGGCGGCGCGATCGGTGGTGCCGGAGATGGCGATCACCACCGACATCATCGCCGGTTTTCCGGGCGAGACCGAGGAAGAATTCCGCGAGAGCCTGGCCTTTGTGGAGGAGATGGAATTCGCCGGCGGCCACGTTTTCACCTATTCCCCCCGTCCCGGCACGGCGGCCACCCGCTTGCCGAATCCCGTCCCGCCGGAAATACGCAAGCAGCGCAACGCCGCTTACCGTGCCCTCTTCGCCCGTCAGGCAGAAGCCTACCGTCGGCGATTCATTGGGCGCACCGAAGAAGTGCTCTGGGAATCCATTTTGGAACGCGGGGAGCATGGCTGGCGATTGGAAGGGCTGGGCAGTCACTATCTGCGCATCACCGCCTATGCCGATCGCCCACTCTGGAATGAGATTTCACAGGTGCAGATCCTGCAAACCCAGGGGGAGCAGCTGGAGGGGCAGATTGTCTTCAACCGCGCGCCACATAGAGACATCGAATAGGAGACGGACAAACACGGAAATCACGGATAAAATAGATGCCAGATTGATTCGGCAGCAGATGGATTCCGGCAGTACAATCGGCGATTATCGTTTGTGCTGGCGGTGAAGCATCGCTTTGCCCTGTTTGCACAGGATAAATCCCGTGCTACGCTTGACGCTCCATGAATAGTTCAAAAGCAACCCAGATGCACCGCACTGGTCGGTCACCGCTCCCCAGAATTCGGTTATAATTCGGAGTACATCTCTCCATACTGCCTTATCGTGAACGAGAGCTGTGAACCGGTTGTTGTAAAACAAAGGAGTGTTTTTATGCCTGCAATGGAACGTTTTACCCAGCGTGCCAAACGCGTGCTCAGCCTGGCACATCAGGAAGCCGAGCGCGCTCGGCATACAAGCATCGGCACCGAACACTTGTTGCTGGGATTGATGGAAGAGGAAGGAGGAGTTGCCGGACGGGTTTTGCGTGAACTCGGCCTGGAGCCGATGCGTGTGCGAGAAATGGTCATGCGGGTGGTCGGCGAAGGGCGCAGCAGCGGTGGGGGGCGGCTGGAGCTGTCCCCAGAGACCCAACAGGCCTTGGAATACGCCATGGACGAGGCGCGCCGCATGGGACATCACTATATCGGCACCGAGCACATCCTGCTCGGCCTGGTGCGCGCCGAAGGCAAGGGCATGGAAGTGCTGCGCCGCCTGGGCATTACCCCGGAGCAAATTCGCCGTCAGACGCGACGGGTGCTCAATGAAGGTTCTACCGCCCCAGCCGCCGTCGGCCCGCGAGAAAGTCAGCGTGGACAATCGAAGACTCCGCTCGTCGATCAACTGGCCGTGGACCTGACCGCTCTGGCCGAAGAAAAGAAGCTCGATCCGGTCATCGGCCGCGAAACGGAAATCGAACGCGTTATCCAAATCCTCGCCCGACGCACCAAGAACAACCCGGCGCTGATCGGTGAACCCGGCGTCGGCAAGACGGCCATCGTCGAAGGGTTGGCACAGCGCATTGTGGATGGCGACGTGCCAGCACCGCTGCTGAACAAGCGTGTGCTGCAACTCGATGTCGGCTCGCTCGTGGCCGGGACGATGTACCGCGGCCAATTCGAGGAGCGCCTGAAGCGGGTGATCGAAGAGCTCAAACAATCCGGCGCCATCCTCTTCATTGACGAGCTGCACATGCTAGTCGGGGCCGGCGCGGCCGGCTCGGCCGTGGATGCCGCCAACATCCTCAAACCGGCGCTCTCGCGCGGTGAACTCCAGGTGATCGGCGCCACCACGCTGGACGAATACCGCAAATACATCGAATCTGATGCCGCCCTGGAACGCCGCTTCCAGCCAGTCATGGTAGATGAACCGAGCATTGAAGAGACGATCGAAATCCTGCGCGGCATTCGCCCGGCCTACGAAGAACATCACCGCCTGATCATCTCCGATGAAGCGCTAGAAGCCGCCGCCCACCTTTCGGCGCGCTACGTCACCGAGCGCTTCTTGCCGGATAAGGCGATTGACCTGATCGACGAAGCCGCCTCGCGCGTGCGCATGTATAAGAGCCCCTCGGCGCGCGAAGCGCGTGACCTTTTCCAGCAGCTGCGCCGCGTGCGCGAAAACCGTGCCCTGGCGCAGGAAGAAGGCAATGCAGACGAGGTGCGCCTATGGGATGAACGCGCCTATGAGCTGCAGGAGCGCCTGGAACGCCTGCGCACCGGCTGGGATCGCGCCAATAGCCCTGTCGTCACCGCCCAGGATATTGCCGAAGTGGTCTCCATGTGGACCGGGATACCGGTCATGCAACTGGCCGAGGAAGAATCCCAGCGCCTGCTCCACATGGAAGAGGAGCTGAAAAAATCAATCGTTGGGCAGGATGAGGCCATTCAGGCTATCTCCCGCGCCATCCGCCGCGCCCGTGCCGGCCTAAAGGACCCGCGCCGCCCGATCGGATCGTTCATCTTCCTGGGTCCCACCGGCGTGGGCAAGACCGAGCTGACCAAAGCGCTGGCCAAGTTCCTCTTCGGCAGCGAGGATGCCGCCATCCAGCTGGATATGTCCGAATTCATGGAGCGGCACATGGCCTCCCGCCTGGTGGGAGCGCCGCCGGGCTACGTCGGTTACGAGAATGCCGGTCAGCTCACCGAAGCGTTGCGCCGCCGCCCATACTCGATCGTCGTCTTCGATGAGATTGAAAAGGCCCATCCCGAAGTGCACAACATGCTGCTGCAGATCATGGAAGAGGGCCACCTTTCCGATGCGCGCGGCCGCCGCGTGGATTTCCGCAACGCCATCATCGTCATGACCTCGAACATCGGTGCGGAAGAAATCCGCCGCCAGACCTCCCTGGGCTTCCAGTTGAAACGCGATCAGGCCGAGGAAGAGCGCCTAAGCTACGAAGAGATGCGCAAGAAGCTCACTGAAGCGCTGCGGCGCGTCTTCCGCCCGGAATTCCTCAACCGTGTGGATGGCGTGATCATCTTCCGCTCGCTGAGCAAAGAGGATATCCAGAAGATCGTCGCCCTGGAGCTGAACAAAGTCGCCGAGCGGCTGAAAGAACACAACCTGACCCTGGTCGCCACGCCCAAAGCCCTGGCCATGCTAGCCGAATGGGGCTACGATGCCGAAATGGGCGCCCGTCCGCTGCGCCGCGTCATCCAGCAACGGGTGGAAGACCCGCTTTCCGATGCCCTGCTGGCCGGCGAATTCCAGAACGGCGATACGGTGCTGGTAGATATCAACGATGAAAATCAGGTGGTACTCTCCCGTCAGGAGCCGCAACCTGAACCAACGGCATAACCCATCCGAAATCAAATGACATGGCAGGCTCACCGAGTCTGCCATGTTCTTTTTTGGAGTACAATCGAGGCAATGAAATCCTACACCCGTTACGTTTGTCAACAATGCGGCCGTGTGACCGCTTCGTACATGGGACGCTGCCCGCAATGCGGCGCCTATAACAGCATGGTGGAGGAAGTGGTCCAGCAAGAAACGGCGGCCTCAAAGACGCAACCTTCCCACGCCTGGAGTGCCCGCTCGCAGCCTCGACCGTTGAGTGAAATTGATGGGGATACAGAAGATCGCCTGGCACTACCGCTAGGGGAATTTGCCCGTGTGCTAGGCGGCGGCATCGTACCCGGCTCGATCGTGCTGATCGGCGGCGATCCCGGCATCGGCAAATCCACCCTCATGCTCCAGGTGGCGATGGAACTGGCGCGCCGATTGCGCGTGCTTTATATTTCCGGCGAAGAATCGGAAAAGCAGATCAAAATGCGCGCCGTGCGCCTGGCCGGGGAAGGCAAAGCCCTGCCGGCCGAGCTCTTCCTGGTCACGGAGACCAACCTGAGCGTGATCTTCAACCACATCACCGAGCTGCGCCCCTCGTTGGTGATCCTGGATTCGATCCAAACCGTCTACTTGCCGGAGCTGGAAACTTCCGCCGGCTCGGTGACCCAGGTCCGTGAATGCGCTTCGCAGATGCGCGAGCTGGCGAAATCCAGCGGCATTTCCGTCTTCCTGATCGGCCACGTCACCAAAGAGGGGGTGATCGCCGGGCCGCGGGTGCTGGAGCACATCGTGGATACCGTGCTCTACCTGGAAGGGGATCGCTTCCAAGCCTATCGTCTGCTGCGTTCGGTCAAGAACCGCTTCGGCGCCACCTCGGAGGTCGGCGTTTTCGAGATGCACGAAAACGGCCTGAAAGAAGTGCCCAATCCCTCGGAGGCCTTTTTGGCCGAGCGCTTGGTGAACGCGCCCGGCTCGGCAATTGTCGTGACGATGGAAGGCACCCGTCCGCTGCTGGTGGAGATCCAGGGGCTGACCTCGCCTACCCAATTCGGCAACGCCCGACGCACGCCGAACGGGGTGGACTTCAACCGTCTGCTGCTGATCACCGCCGTGCTCACGCGCCGCCTGGGCATGCGCCTGGCCGAGCAGGACATCTTCGTCAATGTGGTCGGCGGGCTACAGATTGACGAGCCGGCAGCCGATCTGGCGATCGCCGCGGCCATCGCCTCTTCGGATCGCAATATACCGGTGCGCGCCGATGCCGTGCTGATCGGCGAGATCGGGCTGGGGGGAGAGCTGCGCATGCCGGGGCAAATGCCGGCGCGCCTACGCGAGGCAGCCAAATTGGGCTTCAAGGCCGCCATCGTCCCCAAGGCCCTGCGCCGGGCAGAACCTTGGCCAAAAGAGATCGAAATCCTGGAGGCACGCTCGCTTTCCCAGGCCCTCGACTTGGCTCTGGGAAGCGTCGCTCCGTCGCCGCGCGGACGAAAAGTGGTATGATCCAACTATCATCTTTCATCTTGCAGGAGGTCTGTAATGAAACGCGCCGTCAGCATCAGCATTGGGTCATCGAAACGAGATAAAACCGTGGTTGTCCGCCTGCTGGGAGAAGAGATCAGCATTGAACGCCGCGGCACCGATGGTGATATGGAAGCCGCCGCCCGCCTCTACGGAGAACTAGACGGCAAAGTGGATGCCTTCGGCGTCGGAGGCGCCCAGCTGGGAATGCTGGTAGAGGGCAAATGGTATCCCCTGCACTCCGTGCAGAAGATGGTCCGCTTCGTCAAAAAGACGCCGCTGGTAGATGGAACCGGCCTGCGCAACACGCTGGAAGCCAAAAGCGCCGCCTTCCTGGAAAGCCACTTGAAAGACTACCTCGATGCCCACGGTCGCCGTGCCTTCATCATCGTCGGCATCGATCGCTGGGGCATGACCCGATCCTTCGTGGATGCCGGCTATGAGACGATCTTCGGCGATTTCATGTTCGGCCTGGGGCTGCCGATCCCGATCTACACCATCGGCCAGCTGAAGGTCCTGGCCGCGGTGCTCATGCCCATCGTCTCGCGCCTGCCCTTTGAATGGCTCTATCCGATCGGCGAAAAGCAGGAGGAGCGCCAGCCGAAGTGGGAAAAGCACTTCCAATGGGCAACAGTGATCGCCGGCGATTGTCACTATATCACCCGCCACATGCCGGATCGCATGGACGGGAAGATCATCGTCACCAACACCACTACCCAGGACGATGTAGCCTTCTTCCGTCAAGCCGGTGTGAAATACCTGGTGACCACCACGCCCGTGCTGGATGGACGCTCGTTCGGAACCAACGCCATGGAAGCCGCGCTGGTGGCGCTAGCCGGTAAAGGTCGTCCTCTGACCGACGCCGAAATCCAGGAGATGCTCGATCAACTCAAGCTGGAGCCCCAGCTGCAAGAACTCAACTGACGGAGGTCCTATGGATGCGATTGTCACTGCGGGAGGCATTCCCCTCCCGGAAGACCCGCTTTACTCCTATAGCAACGGCGAGCCGAAAGCGCTGATCGACGTGGCCGGCAAACCGATGATCCAGTGGGTGCTGGATGCCCTTTCCGAGGCCCAAAAGGTGGAAAATGTGATCATCGTTGGCCTTTCGCCCAAAAGCGGCGTGACCTGCAAGAAACCGCTCTATTTCGTTTCCAATCAGGGCAACATGTTGGCGAACATTGTCGCCGGCGTGAACAAGGTGCTGGAGATTCACCCCCAAGCCGAATATGTGCTGATCGTTTCTTCGGATATTCCGGGCCTCAAGCCATTCATGGTGGACTGGTTGATCGAAACCGCCATGCAGACCCAAGATGACATCTACTACGGCGTCGTGCCACGCGCGGTGATGGAACAGCGTTATCCGAACTCAAAGCGCACCTACACCCGTCTCAAAGACATGGAAGTGTGCGGCGCGGATATAAACATTGCCCACGTGCGCATGACCACGCAGCACCTGGATCTCTGGGAAAAGCTGATCGGCAACCGCAAGAGCCCGCTCAAGCAGGCGGCGATCATCGGGCTGGATACGCTCTTTTTGCTCCTCACTCGTCGGATCACCCTACAAGACGCTGTGGAGAAAGTCAGCCAACGGTTGGGCATTCGCGGACGCGTCATCGTTTGGGAGCATGCTGAGGCCGGCATGGACGTAGATAAGCCGCATCAGTTAGAGTTAATGCGCGCCGATCTCGCCGCAGAGGGAGGAAGGTTGGGAGAATGAGAACGTGGTCTGAAAAAGTGGAAGCCTGGGACGAGGCCGCGTCCCGTCGGCTGCGTTTGACGGATCAACGCGGCCTTTTGCGTTCCCTGGCGATCTTCTTCGCCCATTCCGGTGACTCCTGGTTCTGGGGAATCGGCCTTTTGGCGCTGATCTTCTGGGGGCCATCGCCGTTTTGGCGCTCCTGGGCCTTGCAACAGCTCAGCGGCATCTTCCTGCTGGCCGTGCTCGTGATGATCCTAAAATTCACCTTCCGCCGACGCCGCCCCCAAGGCGATTGGGGAGGCATCTACCGCGCCACCGATCCACACTCTTTCCCTTCCGGTCACGCCGCCCGTGCCATCTTCCTAGCCGTGACGAGCTTCTTCCTGGGAGGGCCGACCTGGCTGAGCGTGCTACTCACCCTCTGGGCGCCGTTGGTCGCCCTGGCGCGCGTCGCCATGGGCGTGCACTACCTCTCGGATATCCTCGGTGGCCTGCTCTTCGGCCTGCTGCTGGCAGTGGGATGGGCGAACGCGCTGTAGTGCAAACGCTAGCTTTTGCACTACAAGATCCGTTCCAGCATAGCCGCCAGCGCCTGATAGGAGGGTGACTCTTCGGCCAAGGCAATCAGGGGTTGGCCGCTGAGTTCCAAAGCAAGCAGCTGCTCATCATTCGGAATGCATCCCAGCAACGGCGCGCCGGTTTTCTCGATCTCCTGCCGCAAAAGGGGCGAAAGATCGTCGGCCGGGGCACGGTTCAACACCAACCAGACCTTTTCCACGCGGATATCCAGCTCACGACTCAAAGCAACAATGCGTTGAGCGGCCACCAGGCCGCGCGGGGTCGGATCGCTGACCACGAGTAAATGCTGCACATCGCGCGTGGTACGGCGTGAAAGATGCTCCATGCCGGCCTCGTTATCGATCACCACCCACCGATAGTGCCGGCTGAGCTCATCGATCACCTGGCGCAGGTTGTGGTTCACGGCACAATAGCAGCCGGGGCCTTCCGGTCTCCCCATGGCGATCAGGTCAAAGCGGGAGCCCTCCACCAGCGCCGAATGGACGTGGTATTCTAGATAATCGCGTTTGGTCTGTCCCCGGGCAGGGTGCCCATCGCCGCGCCACCCCCCAGAAGCGAGGCTTTAACCTGCTCCAGCATCTCCTCGCGGATCTCCCCCACCGTCCATTCCAGATCCATCCCTAATGTGATATGCAAATTGCTAGATGGATCGGCATCGATCGCCAGGATACTGCCCTCGCGGTGCTGCGAAAGGAACTTGATCAACAGAGCGGCAACGGTCGTTTTCCCCACGCCCCCCTTCCCGGCTACAGCTTCCGCCACCCCTTCATCGGCCGGCAACCAGCCCAGGAACGGTAGCTCGGCCTCGGCCTGCAGAAAGGCGGCATCTTCAGGATGGCGGATCTTATTCCCCACCAAATACAGGCGCCTCAGGCCAATATCCCGCGCCAGCTTGGCAATCTGCATGGCCGTGCCCAGGCTACGCCGCGTCGGCTCACTAACGATCAGCATGGCGTCAACGAAATCCACCGTCGCCCGTCCGAGATACTCCACGCCGGCGTACATATCCAGGAGAAGCACATCTTCCTGCCGCAGCAAAAGATGGGTAAAGAGCGCCCTCAACAAGGCCGATTCCGGGCAAATACAGCCACGGCCGCCGCGTTCCACGGCACCCATCTCCAGCAGGCGCACCCCACGGTGTACGATGCTGAAGTTCCGGCAGATCGTCCACACGCGGATTAAGGGTGAAGAAACCGCCGCTGGTGCCGGGTTTGGCGCCGGTGCGCTCTTCGATCAGGTCCTCCATCTCTGCGATCGGGCGCAAAGCGGCACGCTGCGCAGGCGGGACCCCGAGCGCGGACGCCAAGCACGGGCTAGGGTCCGCATCCACTGCCAGCACCTGGCGCCCCATGCTCGCATAGGCCTGAGCCAGAAGCGCAGTGAAGGTCGTCTTCCCGACCCCACCTTTCCCACCGATCGCCAGCTTCATACTTCCACAGCCAAGCAGGTGAGCGTCTGCTCAACGCCCGGAATCGGCTGGATCTTCGTCGCCACCAGTTGACCGAGCGCGCCGAGATCGTCCGTTTCGGCGATGGCAATGGCATCATAGGGACCAAAGGTCATCTCGGCACTCTGGATGGCCGGGAGCTTACGCAGCTCTTTCACCACCGGCCGCACCTCACCGCTCCGAATCTTGATCAAAATGTATGCCTTCATAGTCTTCGCTCCTATTCGGAAGATTTGCGCAAAAACACCAGCCAATAGACCAGCGCCACCAACACAGAGCCACCGATGATATTGCCGATGGTCACCGGCAGGAGATTGCGCAACAGGAAATTGCCCCAAGTCAAAGACTCAAGCGTGCTCACTTTTCCGGCCACGGATTGGGCAAATTGCGGATCGAAGAATTTAATCAGCAGCGCGTAGGGGATGAAATACATGTTGGCAATGCTGTGTTCATAGCCGGCCGCAACGAACGCGGCGATCGGCGGAAAGATGACGATCGCCTTATCGATCACGCTACGGGCGCTATAGGTCATCCAGACAGCCAAGCACACCAGGGCATTGCACAGAATACCGAGCATCAGCGCCTGGAAGAAATCGAGTTGCACTTTGTTGATGGCGATGTTTAGTGCGGTCACCCCCACTCCACCTTTGGCCATCAGGTACTGACGGGTGAGAAAATTCAAGATCGCCGTGCCGAAAGCGCCGACAAAATTCCCCACATAGACCAAGGACCAATTGCGCAGCAAAGCGCGGGTTGTGATCTTGCGATTCGCCCAGGCCATGACGATCAGGTTGTTCCCGGTGAACAGCTCTGCGCCGCCCACCACGACCAGCAACAGCCCCAGGCAGAAGACCAACCCCATCTGCAGGCGCTGGATGCCATAGGGCAGCCCAATGCTCACCACCTGACCATCCGGCTGGGTCAAAGTAAAACTCCCCGTTCCAACAACCGTAGCAAAGATCGCCCCCAGCGAAATGAACGCCCCCGCCAGCACCGCCAGCACAAAGGTCTTGAGTGCCGGCATTTCTGCCTTGCGCATGCCGAGGTATTCCGCGCGAGTGGCCATTTCAGCCGGGAGAAGCGCATCAATCCGAATCTCGCCCATAAGCCGCCTTACAAGTTTGTGATTCTATTCACAATAAGTGTATCTCAATAGAGTGGTCAAAAACAGAGAGAAGTGTCCTCTTTTGGGATGATCGGAATCACATCGGCATGTGCGGAGGGAAGGTTGTTTTCCAAAATGAGGACTCTGCGGTTGTTGTTCGCTGTATGGCGGTGAATCATCGCTTTACTTTGTCCGCACAGGATAAATCTCGTGCTACAGTTGACACCCCATCAACGGGGCTTGATGGAACGAGTTATCGGCGGCCGGCAGCGGAAAGGTGTTTGCAGTGAAATCAAAATTTGAAATACTTCAATGGGATGTTCTTTTGTGGTAAAGACTTCTTGCGATGAACCCAAGATGATTATAGCATCCATCTAGCATGCATCCACCGTCCACCGTCCACGGTCCACGGTCCAATTCAACTCCCCCGCACCAACGAACTGAGCGATTGCTGCGCGGCGGGCGAAAGCAAAGGCAGAAGACGACGCAGGGCACGCCACAGATCGGATTGAGATTCCGCTTCGGCAAGCCACTGCCGCAGGGTGAAAACCGTTTCGTTGGGCACGCGGCGCAGGAGCTGTTCCAGGACCATCGCCATTTCGTTTTTGAGCATGGGCGGCATGCGCTCCAACGCCGGGCGAAGCAGGTTGAAGATTAGCGGAAAATTCTCAAACTCCTTATCTTCCAGCAGCGGAATCAACGCCTGAAGCGCATTTTCCCAGAGATGCGGACGCTGCGGGTTGAGCCATTCGGCAATCAGCGAAAGGAACAGTTGCGGAGACTCGCGCCGCATTCGCTCCAGCCCATTTTTCAGCAACGTGGTGCGGAGCTCAGCATCGCGCGCCTGGTTGGCCCAGGTCGTCAGACGCGTCAACACCCATTGCTCGCGCGGCTGAATTTGCCCCAGTAAAAAAGCCGCCAGCAAGCGCATTTCCAGCACTTCCTCTTTCCATAGGGCATCAGCCAGCTCCAGTGCATATTCCGGGTAGGAAATGGCCAATCCGCGCAGTTCCTGCTCGATCGTGCGCAGAACCATGGGCGGTGTGCGATAGCTGAAGAGCGAAAGCGGGGTCGAGGCTTGGGTGGGACGCAACGTGGGATTGTGATAGGCCTCCAGCAGCACATGGAAATGTTTGACGAATTCCGCAGGCAGGAAGAAAAATTCGCTCAGGCGCGTCACCTGCTGACGTAAGCGCAAGAGATCAATGGCCGGCATAGGACACCCCCTCCATTCCATCCTCTCCTGCCGGCCATAGCGCGCCGTGAGACCTTCCCCGGCAACAACGGGCGAACTTCAATCCGCCCCCTTTCTCCCAAGCTCAATAGGCCCGGGCAAAATACACTTTGTGTTCCGCCTTCTCGCCACAGACGATGCACCGCCCCTGCCCGCCGGGTTGATCGAACGGAATGCAGCGCGAAGTCGCCTTCGTATCCTCTTTGATCTTGGCTTCGCACTCTTTCCGTCCGCACCACCAAGAGAAAGCCCAACCGTGCTGGACCGCTTCCTGGAATTCGGCATAATCTTTGGGATCGAAAATGTGCGCATCGCGGAACGCTGTGGCCCGCTCGAGCAGGGAACGATGGATATCCTGCAGCAGCGTTTGGATAGTTTCTGCCAGCCCCTGTTGCGAAACGGAGAGTTTGCCCTCCCGTCCGGGGCGATCGCGCCGCGCCAAGGTGACCTGGCCGCTTTGCACATCCTTCGGTCCGATCTCCATGCGCACCGGCACGCCGCGCATTTCCCAATCGTTGAACTTGCTACCCGGTGTCATATCATCGCGCGTATCCACCTTCACGCGCAAGCCGGCCTCCTGAAGTTGCGCCGAAAGTCGCTGCGCTACCTCCATCACCTGCGAAAGCTCAGCATCGTTGCGGTAGATCGGCACGATCACCACCTGGATCGGCGCCAGCTTGGGCGGCAGGATCAACCCCTGATCGTCGCCATGGGTCATGATGATCGCCCCGATGAAGCGCGTGCTCAAGCCCCAGGAAGTCGTCCACACGTACTGCAGCTGATTGTTCCGATCCAGGTAGCGGATCTCAAAGGCGCGGGCAAAGTTTTGCCCCAGGAAGTGCGAAGTGCCGGATTGCAGGGCGCGGGTATCCTGCATCATCGCCTCAATGGTGGTGGACATAACGGCGCCGGCAAACTTTTCGCTCTCCGTCTTCTTTCCCTTGATCACCGGCACGGCTGCATCGTTGATGGCGAAATCAGCGTAGACCTCGAGCATGCGCATCGTTTCCTCGATGGCTTCCTGCTCGGTGGCATGGGCAGTATGTCCCTCCTGCCAATAGAATTCGAGCGTGCGCAGGAAGAGCTTGGTGCGCAATTCCCAACGCACCACATTGCCCCACTGATTAATCAGAATCGGCAGGTCCCGGTAGGACTGAATCCACTTTGAATACATGTAGCCGATGATCGTCTCCGAAGTGGGGCGCACCACCAACGGCTCGGCCAGCTCTTCGCCGCCGCCATGCGTGACCACCGCCAGCTCTGGCGAAAACCCCTCTACATGCTCCTTCTCTTTCTCCAGGAAGGACATGGGAATGAACAACGGAAAAGCAGCGTTCACATGACCGGTTTCCTTGAAGCGCCGATCGAGAGCTTGTTGGATGTTCTCCCACAGTGCCCAACCATACGGGCGGACCACCATACAGCCGCGCACGGGCGCGTAATCCGCCAATTCGGCACGCAAGACCAGCTGGTTATACCATTCGGAAAAATCTTCGCTGCGAGAAGGGAACTTTTCGGGCATGGACAAGACCTCAAGAAGGGATTTCGTGAGCCAACATCTCAAGCGCCACACGCTCATCGGCGGCAAAACGGAGCAAAGAACGCTGAGAAAGTGACGTGTAGGTTCCTAGATCGTTAAACATTTGCTCCAACATACGTCGCCATTCCGTGCCGATCAGGATCAACGGGCGCGGGGGGATGACGGCAATAATCATCAGGTTCCAGGTCAGGGCGATCTCGGTCAGCGTGCCGGGGCCGCCGGGCAGCGCAATCGAAGCCTGGCTGCCCAAGATCATGCGCTGCAGGCGCTCGAGCAGGGTTTCGCAGCGCCATTCTTCCTTCACCCAGCGATTCGGCCCCACCGGTCGCCAGCGCTCGATCTCGGCACAGGTCACACCGATCACGTGACCACCGGCCTCGGCCGCGCCGCGGCTGACGGCTTCCATCGTGCCGATATAGCCACCGGTCAGCACTGTATGCCCCTGCAACGCCAACCCGCGCCCTAGAGCATAGGCCTGAGCGTAGGCCGGGTCACCCTCCACCGGTTGAGAACCACCGAAAACAGAGACGAACATGGGCTGTATTATATCATCTCCGCATGACGGGCAACGTAGGCCTCATAGGCCTGGATCAGTCGGCGCGTGTGAGGGCCGGGTTTGCCATCAGCGACCGGCCGATCGTCAATGCGCACGATCGGCACCACGCCGCGTGAGCTGGAGGTCAGGAAGGCTTCCTCAAAGGCTTCTTCCAGGCAGGGAGGCCGGTACAGCACCTCCAACCCCTGGGTCCGCGCCAAACGCAAGACGATGTGACGCGTCACGCCGGGCAAAATGCCCTCCCTGGCGGTGATCAGGGTATTGCCGCGCAACACGTAGAAATTGCTCGTCAGCCCTTCGAGTGCCTCGCCACGCGGACAATTCGGTTTCGGGCGCACGCGAACGGCCTCATAAGCCCCCCGCGCACCCAATTGCTGCCGCACCTCGGCGCTGGATGTAATGAAATCGGTGGCCTTCAGGCGCGGATTACGGCGCTCGATCGGCACAGTGATCACTGCCACGCCTTTTTCATAGAGATCAGCGGGCGGCGGGTCAAACGGCTCAGCCAGCAGGTAAAACGTGCCGGCAACGGCCTCGCCTTCCCCTTCCAGGAGCAGGATCGGGCGCAGACGACACTCCCCCGGCGCAAAGGTGGCCGCGACCTGCCGCAGAGCAGCGCGCAGGCCTTCCATTTCCACCACCGGAACAATCTCTAACTGCGCCAGCGGATGATACAACCGATCGAGGTGGCGCTTCAGATCAAGCGCTCGGCGTCCACCATCGAAGGTGCGAAACGTAGTATAGAGACCGCGCGGCAAGCGGCGCGTGAGCACATCGAGGGTGCCCTCTTCGCGTGTGAGCAATCGCAAGCCGGCAGCCGAAAGATGATAAACATGAATTTCCGACATCGTTCAATAAACCCAAAAACCATGTTCTACCCGCCTGAATTAGGCAGAAGGATAGAGTCGACACAGATGGTACGAATAAGCACGGACTTTTCTGCAGAGAACGCGCCAAACCCTTTATCCTGCGAATCCTGTAAATCCCGTCTTTAAGAAACTACCCCGCTTGTGCCGTGTGCGGCGCAGTTCTGAACCTGCTCTCGCAGGGTGGGTCCCTACCCGGTATTCCCGCCTTGGCTCAAGCCTATCGCGTTCCTACCGTG
>JBBIGZ010000036.1:0-29210 GCA_037447295.1 Chloroflexota bacterium
GTATAGATTTCCTGTTTTCGCCGATCCAGTGCATGGACGATCTCCTCGGCAGCCTGTTCGGCGGAGATCGGGAAAAGGACTTTTTGCGCCGCCCGTAGCATATCCGTTTGCACGAAGCCGGGCTTGACCGTGAGCACGTGCACCCCGTGGCGAGTGAGGCGGTTGCGCAGCGATTCGAGATAGGAGGTGAGCGCTGCCTTCGAGGCACCGTAGCCGGGATTTCCAACGCGCCCGCGTTCGCCGGCTACCGAGGAAATGCCGACGATATGCCCATGTCCGGCTTGCTGGAAGAGGGGCGCGATCGCATCTAACCAGGCCATTGCGCCCAGCAAGTTGACCTCGATCATGTACCGATCTTTCGCAAAGTCATAGCGATCCAGCCCGCCCGGCGGCTCGTTTACGCCGGCCACGTAGAAGACCACGTCCAGCCCGCCGAGATCGCTAAGGATGCGCTCCAGCAGCGAAGGTACTTCGTCGTAGTGGGTCACATCGTGGACATAGTAAAGGGCACGTGGTTCGGGTTGATTCAATTCATCGCAGAGCGCCTGAAGGCGATCGCCGCGCCGGGCGACCAGTGCCAGACGATAGTTATCCTGCGCCAGGCGACGTGCCAGCGCTTCTCCAATTCCACTGGATGCACCCAGGATCAACGCGCGGCGATAGGGCCTCAGTGGGGTAGGTGGCGTGAATCGGGACATGTTGCCTCACTTAAGCATAGGCATTTTGATGCCGTGTTTCTTCGCCGTTTGAATGGCGATCTCGTAACCGGCATCGGCATGGCGCACTACGCCCAGGCCGGGATCGGTTGTTAGCACGCGCTCCAATCGCCGCGCTGCCTCGGGAGTGCCATCGGCGACGATCACCTGCCCGGCATGTTGACTGAAGCCGATGCCCACGCCGCCACCGTGATGGAATGAGACCCACGTCGCACCACCCACGGCGTTGATCAGCGCGTTCAGGATCGGCCAATCCGAAACGGCATCCGAACCGTCCTTCATGCCCTCGGTCTCGCGATTCGGGCTGGCTACCGAGCCGGCATCCAGATGGTCGCGTCCGATGACGATCGGCGCTTTGAGGATACCTTTGGCCACCATTTCATTGAATTTCAGGCCGGCTTTGGCGCGTTCGCCGTAGCCTAACCAACAAATGCGCGCCGGCAGACCCTGGAAGCGCACCTTCTGACGTGCCATCTTCAGCCAGCGATGGAGGTGAGCATTCTCCGGGAAGAGCTCCATCACGGCCTCATCGGTCTTATAGATATCTTGCGGATCGCCGGAAAGCGCCACCCAGCGGAAGGGCCCCTTGCCCTCACAGAACAACGGGCGGATATAGGCCGGAACGAAGCCGGGAAACTCGAAGGCATCGGTCACGCCCCAATCGTAGGCGCGCTGGCGAATGTTGTTGCCGTAATCGAAGACCTCGGCGCCTTGGCGCTTGAACTCGAGCATCGCCTGGACGTGACGCGCCATGGATTCCATCGCCCGCTTTTCGTATTCTTTCGGGTTGCTGCGGCGCAGCTCTTCCGCCGCCGCCAGGCTCATATGAGCCGGGACGTACATGAGGACGTCGTGTGCCGGTGTCTGATCGGTGACCACATCTGGGATCACGCCGCGCATGGCCAGCTCCGGGTAGATTTCGGCGGCGTTGCCGATCAGGCCGATCGATTTCGGCTCGCCCCGATCGCGATATTCTTCAACCAGCGTCATGGCCTCTTCCAGGTTGTCCACCACCAGGTCCACGTACCCCGTCTCCAGGCGGCGCTTGGCGCGCGCCGGGTCTACTTCGACGATTAACCCGACGCCTTCGTTCATGGTGATCGCCAAGGGTTGGGCTCCGCCCATGCCGCCCAGGCCGGCGGTGAGCACAAACTTGCCCTTGAGTGAATCCCAACCGCGGGCGCGAGCGGCGCCGGCGAAGGTCTCGTAGGTGCCTTGCAGGATGCCCTGCGTGCCGATATAGATCCAGGAGCCGGCCGTCATCTGGCCGAACATCATCAGCCCTTGGGCCACTAGCTTATCGAAGTGCTCCTGGGTAGCCCAATGGGGCACGAGGTTGGAATTGGCGATCAGCACGCGTGGTGCATCCGGGTGAGTGCGGAAAATGGCCACCGGCTTGCCGGATTGCACTAGCAGGGTCTCATCTTCTTCCAGGTTACGCAGGGATTCCAAGATTGCATCAAAGCATTCCCAATTGCGGGCCGCCTGGCCGCGCCCCCCATAGACCACTAGGTCTTCAGGGCGCTCGGCCACTTCTGGGTCCAGATTGTTTTGGATCATGCGATAGGCGGCCTCGATCAGCCAGTTTTTACAGGTGAGCTGTGTGCCGCGCGGGGCACGGACTACTCGAGGTGTGCTCATAGGATCTCCTTAACTAGGCGCGTTTCGTTATCTGTTTTTGCCTCTTGGGACGAAGCAAAGAGCCAAAAGGCCAGCGGCCCCAAGTAAGGCACTAAGATCACGAGGGCCCAAAGGGCTATTGAGGCTCCTAATCGGTGCCGGCGGAGCTGAAACAATGCCACGAGGCTGAGCAAAGGATAGCCGAGGAGCAGGTTAAGGATTTGCGTGACGAGAAATGGAAATTCAGAGAAGGACATCGGAGCCTCCATTTCAAAGGGATAGGTGCTATTGGCGGCGCTTTTTCGCCAGTAGCTCGGTGAAGAGGGTTTCATACGCTTCAGCCACCGATTGCGGATCGTAGGTGCGGGCGATCTCGCTTGTATTGCAGCGGTAACGCTCTCGCCCTTCAATCACTCTAATCAGCGCCTGTGCTAGCGCCTGACTATCGCCGATGGGGATGATCTCGCCCATCTGGTGCATGCGCACCGGCTGACGCACGCCGGGCAATGCCGAGGCAATGCAAGGCACATTGTGCATCATGGCTTCAATCTGTACTAGCCCGAAGGCCTCTGTCGAATTCAACGAAGGCACAACAAGCACATCCAGGTTCGGATAAAAGGCGGACATCTCCTGTGGCGTGAGCACTCCCAAAAAAGTCCAATGGCCGCTTTCCTGATACTGCCGAATGCGCGGCATCAGGCGCTCGTAGTAGGCCTGTTCTCCGAGGACGTTTTCGTATTGTCCGGCAAAGAGCACCTGGGCCTGGGGATATTTTTCGAGTACCGCCGGGAGGGCATCCAGGAGCACCTCGACGCCTTTTTCGGCGGCGAAACGGGCGGCCATGCCGATCACCGGCCGGCGCTGGTGCGTGTGGTAGCGCTGGGCAAAGGCTTCTATAGCATCGACAGGGGCTTGGGGGAGTTCCACCGGTGGCAGGATGGTGGTTAGCTTATGCCGGTAGCGTCGCAGGTAAGAGGAATGTTCGGCGTAATCGCGGGTGTAGGTGACGATCTGATCGGCCAGGATGGCTGCCAGGTTGTTCTGCACCTTCACCACCAGGTTAACGATGCGGTTGAAGAGTCCCGGTGGGAGTTTCAGATCGCAATGATAGGTGAGCACGGAGGGCTTGCCAAAGAGACGGGCGCGCAGGGCAACTCCCGGCGCATCGAATTGCGGCAGGTGTAGCTGTACCACGTCGTTTTCGTGCACCAGGCGTGTGGCCACCAGGCCAAAGGTCGGGGCCAACACCCCTTTACTGATGCGCACGGCAACCGGCACGCGCACGATGCGCACCCCATCACGCCACTCTTCCAACGGCAAGGTGCGCTCGTATTGGGTGGTCATCACGGTCACCTCGTGACCGCGCTGCGCCAGGGCACGCGCCAGACGTTCGGCATAGATGGTGAGGCCGGAAGTATGCGGGCGGTAGTAGGTGAGAACGGTGAGGATTTTCATAGTGCCTCGATGTAGCGTAGTAAGGTTGGACGCAATGCTTGGATGGCTCGCGCCCGGTGACTGAGCCGATTTTTCTCCTCCATGCTGAGCTCGGCCATTGTGCGCCCCACATCACGTAACAAGAAGATCGGATCGTAACCGAAGCCGTTTTCCCCGCGCTCTTCGGGGATAATTTCCCCTTCGCAAATGCCCTCTGCCAAATGGGTCTCGCCGTTCGGCTCGGCTAGGGCAATCACGGCGCGGAAGCGCGCCGTCCATGGACGCGGGTGCGGGCGCAGATTTTCTAGCAGCAGGGCGCGCCGCTCGGCATCGCCGGAACCGGGACGGGGATGATAGCGGGCCGAATGTAGACCCGGTGCCCCGTCTAAAGCGTCCACTTCCAGGCCGGAATCATCGGCCAGGCTGAGCAGGCCGGAGGCGCGGGCAAAGGTCACCGCTTTGTGGCGCGCGTTGTCGGCGTAGTTTTGACCCTCCTCAGATGGATGTAAATCCAATCCGATCTCAGCAGGAAGGATCAACTGAAGTGGCAAATCCGCCAGTAGTGCCTGGAGCTCGCGGCGTTTACCGGGATTGTTCGTAGCGATAAGGAGTTGAATCGGTGGACGGTTCATCATCTGCTGATTCTACCCGATCCGTGGAAAGATGGAAAAGCCTGTTGGGGAACGACGGACGATGGACCGTGAACGGTGGACAGTAGCCCAGCGATTCAGCCTGCGGCCACGAGAGAAGTTGGGGGTTAGGGGGGCATGGAGTTAGGGAGTCAGGGGGTTAGGGGAAAGAGGACGCGTGGATTCGCTATCTCAGATTAAAGGGCCATCGTACCTCCCGTCGCCATCGCGCCCCTCACCGATCAACCGACTACCCGACCAACCGACTCACCGGCTACCTGACCACGCGACTATCCGACCATATGCTTCTGGTAAAATCGCCTGTAGTTATTTTGTCACAAAAGGAGTGCTGATGGAATTTCGTCGAAGCACGTTTGAAGAACTGGATGCACAACAGTGGAATGCTCTAGTAGAGAAAAGCCGGACGAATGTGCCGTTTCTGCGTTACGAGTTTCAGCGGACCTGGTGGGAGGGTCGTGGAGGCAGCGAATGGCCACAGGCGGAACTGCGGTTGATCACCGCTTGGGAAGGATCGGATTTGATCGGCATTGCGCCGCTCTTTCAGGCCTCTTATCAGGGGAACAAGGCGCTTTTCTGGATCGGTAGTATCGAGATCGCCGATTATCTGGATTTCATCGTCCCAGAGCCGGCCCTATCACCTTTTCTGAAAGGCTTGTTGGATTTTCTGGAACGCCAGGATGATTGGCAAGTGTTGGCCTTTTACAACCTGCCACAAGATTCCCCCACGCGTGCCTTTTTGGGGGGCGAGGCCCAACGCCGTGGCTGGAAGTGGGAGGAAGCCATCTATCAGCCCACGCCTTATATCCCGCTGAACGGCGATTTCGAAGCCTATTTGGCCGGGATTGACAAAAAGCAACGTCACGAGATTCGCCGCAAGCTGCGACGGGCGGCGGAATATGAGCAACCGGTGCGCTGGAAGCTGCTCGAACCTGGCGATGACCTGGAAGCCGCCATGCGCACCCTTTTTGACCTCATGCGTCAGGATGAGAAAAAGGCACGCTTCCTTGCCGCGGCAATGGAAACGCAGCTGTTCCAAATTGCTCAGGCGGCCCGCACGGCAGGTTGGCTGCACCTTTCTTTCCTCGAGATCGGTGGGAAAGCCGCGGCAGCAACATTCAATTTCGATTACCAAAATCGCTTATGGGGATATAATTCAGGGGTGAGCCTGGAGTTCCGAGAACTCTCTCCGGGCTGGGTTTGCCTGGCGCATGTGTTGCAATGGGCCTGTACCCATGGAAGGAGCGAATTCGACTTCATGCGCGGCAACGAAGAATACAAGTATCGTTTCGGCGCACGGGATCGCTATGTGATGCAGCTCACGCTGCAACGCTAGCCTCCCTTGCCCTCTTACCTTTTGGAGGTATCCCATGCGTGATTTAACCAATGAGATCCTTGAGCTGATCCGCCGTACATCTACCGATTTGCCGGCAGATGTGGAGAAGCGCTTGCGCGAAGCATTCGAACGGGAAGAGCCTGGTTCGGCGGCGCGCAATGCGCTGGAGGTCATTCTCAAAAACGTGGAGCTCTCACGCCAAAATTCCACGCCGATCTGCCAGGATACCGGGACGCCGATCTTCTACGTGCGCTACCCGGAAGGCTGGAGCACGCGCAAATTGCGAGAACAGATTCGCAATGCCTTGGCCGAAGCGACCCGCCGTTCCTATATGCGGCCGAACGCCGTCGATTCGCTCACCGAGAAAAACACCGGGAACAATCTGGGCGGAGATAATTTCCCCTACATCCATTTTGAAGAGGTGGATGCGGATCAGCCGCTGGTGATCGAGCTCATGCTCAAAGGCGGTGGCTGCGAGAATGTCGGTGCACAGTATTCCCTGCCGGATAACCGCCTGGGCGCCGGCCGTGACCTGGCCGGGGTACGCAAAGTTGTGCTCGATGCCGTGCAAAAAGCCCAAGGTCAGGGATGTGCGCCGGGCATCCTGGGCGTGGCGATCGGTGGCGATCGCGGCTCATCTTATATCGCCTCGAAGGAGGTGTTCTTCCAATCGCTGAATGAATCCAATGAGGATCCGAAGCTGGCTGAACTGGGGCAACGCTTAACCGAAGAGGCCAATCAGCTTGGTATCGGACCGATGGGATTCGGTGGCAAGACAACCGTCTTGGGGACGAAGATCACCGGTCTGCATCGCCTGCCGGCCTCGTATTTCGTCACCGTTTCGTATATGTGCTGGGCCTATCGCCGGCGACGCATGATCATCAAGGGCGATGAGGTGATTTACGAATAGGAGGCAACCATGCGACGGATCGAAATTCCCATCTCCGATGACGTGATCCGCAGCCTACACGTGGGGGAGCCGGTGTTGCTGAACGGTGTGATGGTCACCGCGCGTGATGCGGCCCATAAATGGCTGGTGGAGACGTTCATCAAGAAAACGCGCCAACCCCAGGGAGATGATCTGGAAGTTTATGAGGCCCTGAAGAAGCTGCTCAACGGCGGCGTGATCTATCACTGCGGGCCGGTGGTGGCCGGATTGGATACCAAAGAATATCGCTTCGTAGCCGCCGGCCCGACGACCTCGATCCGCGAGGAGCCTTACCAGGCCGATGTGATGCGCCATTTCAACGCCAAAGGCGTGATCGGCAAAGGCGGCATGGGCGCCAAGACCTTGGCCGGCTGCCGGGAAGTACCGTTCGTCTATTTCCATGCTATCGGCGGTGCCGCCACCTATATTGCGCAAACCGTCAAGCGTGTGTTGGGCGTTTACAAGCTGGAATTCGGCGTGCCGGAAGCCCTGTGGGTGATCGAGGTGGAAAACTTCCCCGTCACCGTGACCATGGATGCGCATGGGCAGAGCCTGCACGCACAGATCGAGGATCAATCGCAAAAAGTCCTGCAGGAGCTGATCCAAGCCTAACGTCCCGGCAACAGTGAAGAAAAAAGAGACGCAGGGAATCTCCTGCGCCTCTTTTTGTTTTCCGGGGGTTAGCGCCGCGGGCCGAATTTTTCACGGAGCAGATCGGCTAGGGTAGGTTGACCGATCTCTTGTAGCTCATAGCGCACCCGCTGCGTGGGCTTGTTGATCTTCAGCAGCCGATTCAGGTCAATCGGCGTGCCGATGATCACCAGGTCCGCTTCGGCGCGGTTGATCGTCTCTTCCAGGTCTTTGATCTGCTGCGCACCGTAGCCCATGGCCGGCAGGATCGGGCCAGTTTTGGGATATTTCTCGTAGGTCGCGGCGATCGAGCGCACGGCGTAAGGCCGCGGGTCCACGATCTCGGCAGCTCCGAAGCGTCGTGCCGCCACGTAACCGGCACCATAGGCCATTTCTCCGTGCGTCAGCGTCGGCCCATCTTCGATCACAAGCACGCGTTTGCCGCGGATCGCCTGGGGATCCTCCACAAAGAGCGGCGAAGCGGCTTCGATTTGAATGGCCCGCGGGTTAAGGCGATAGAGCGCCTCGCGCACGGCGATCACTGCCTCCGGCTGCGCCGTATCCACTTTGTTGATCACGAACACATCTGCCATACGGGCGTTCATCTCGCCGGGGTAATAGGTGCTTTCGTGGCCGGGGCGATGCGGATCGGCGACGACGATGTGAAAATCGGAAACGTAGAAGGGGAAATCGTTATTGCCGCCATCCCACAGGATGATATCCACTTCCTGTTCGGCCTGGCGCAGGATTTTCTCATAGTCCACGCCGGCATAGACGATCACGCCATTGACCAGATGCGGCTCGTATTCCTCGCGCTCTTCGATCGTGCATTCATGCTCATCCAGGTCGTCGAAATCGGCGAAGCGTTGCACTTCCTGGCGCACCAGGTTGCCATACGGCATAGGATGGCGAATGGCGGCCACCCGATAGCCCAACTCGCGCAGGATCAGCGCCACGCGGCGCGAAGTCTGGCTTTTGCCGGAGCCGGTGCGCACGGCGCACACCGAAACAACCGGCTTATTCGATTTCAACTGGGTGCTTTTGGGCCCCATCAGGCGGAAATCTGCGCCGGCGGCCATAACCAGCGAGGCTTTGTGCATCACGTATTCGTGAGAAACGTCCGAATAGGCGAAGACGACCTGCTGCACGCCGAATTTGCGGATTAGTTCGGGGAGCTCTTCTTCGGCATAGATCGGAATCCCTTGGGGATAAAGCGGGCCGGCTAGTTCAGGGGGATAGAGGCGTCCCTCAATATCCGGGATTTGGGTCGCGGTGAAGGCCACCACTTCGCAGTCCGGATTGTTGCGGAAGAAGACGTTGAAATTGTGGAAATCGCGACCGGCTGCTCCCATGATGATGGTTTTGACGGGCATACTTCTCTCCTTGTTCCAGAGATGGTTACATGACCTCCAGCGGCTGAATATCCAGCAGGCGCAGCGTATTTGCCAGCACCTGTCGGGCCGCCGCGACCAAACGCAGACGGGCATTGCGAATATTTTCTTCTTCTGCCTGGAGCACCGGCACCGCGTGGTAGAACGAATGGAAAGCGTTCGCCAGTTCCCAGGCGTAATTGGCGATCCCTAGCGGGCGATATTCTTGGGCGGCCTGCTGCACGGTCGCCGGGAAGCGGGAGAGCAAGTCAACCAGTGCCACTTCGTGAGGGGTAAGCGGATAATCGAAACGCGCCACCGGGAGCACAGAAACAAGGGGTAGGGATTGTAACGTCTCTGCGTTCAGCGCTTTGCGCAGGATGCTGCTGGCGCGCACATGCGCATTTTGCAGATAGGGTCCCGTATGCCCCTCGAAGCTGAGCGCCTCGTTCATATCGAAGACGATATCCTTGTTATTGTCCACCGAGAGCATAGCATAGGCCAGCGCGCCCAAACCGACCGCCTGAGCCACTTCCTGACGGCGCTCGGCGGGCAATTGTGGATTCTTCTGCTCGATCGTCTCTAGAACACGGGCTACTGCTTCATCGAACACGTCTTTAAAGAGCACCACCCGACCACGCCGCGCCGACATGGCCCCTTCCGGTAAACTGACGAACCCATAACCCAGGTGGTAACATTTTTCGGCCTGCTTAAAGCCCCATAGCTCCAGGATTTTGAAAACATGTTGGAAGTGCAGGCTCTGGCGCACGTCCACGACGTAAATGGAGCGATCTACGCTGTATTTTTCAAATTTTTCCTTGGCCAATGCCAGGTCTTTGGTTAGGTAGAGAGTGGTGCCATCGCTGCGCAGGATAACGACAGTGCGATATTTTTCCTTCTTCAGGCCGAGCTTCTCATCAATGCGCACGATCACCGGCCCCCCTTGCGGGCGCTCATCTTCGGCTATCCCACGCGCGATCAGCTCCTGGACGATCTGCTTGGCCGGCTCATCTACCTCGGATTCAAAGAACCAGACGTCAATGTGAACATCCAGCAAGCGCAGAATATCTTTCAGCTCATCCAGGCTCCATTGCCGCGTTTTGAGCCAAAGATCGCGCACATACGGGTCGCCGGCATCCCAGCGACGGTACATTTCCCGGCGCTCGGCATCATAGGCTTCCCGGCGCGCCTTTTCCTCTGGTGTTTCGTTCTCTTTGGGCTCAAGCAGGGACGTGGCCTCCACATATAGCTTCAAAAGCCACTGACCGCGCTCATGGATCCCCTCCGGCTCCTGGCCACGATAGAACTTATCGTAAATCCAGAGCACGGTGATCACTCCCAGGCCAATATCGCCGGGATAAGAAGCACGCAGCGTCTCAAAACCGGCAAATTCCAGCAGGCGCGCCAACACCTCACCCAAAATGGCATTGCGATAGTGGCCGATATGGAAGGAATGATGGGTGTTCGGCTGGGCATATTCGACCATCACGCGCTCCCCTTTGGGCGCACCGCGGCCGAAGTTCTCTCCCTCCATCAACACTGCCTCGACCACGCGCTGGGCATATTCGGCAGACGAAAAGTATAGGTTGAGATAGCCGTTCAACGCCTCGACGCGGCTAAAGCCGCCAGGTTGACCTAGGTGCTGCTGCAAAGCCAAGGCGAGCTCCTGCGCTCGTTGCGGGACGGGGATCTTCATCCCCTTTTCCCGAACTTCTGCCGCGGCCGTAGCAAAAAGGGAAATCCCCACCCCCCATTCCCCGCGGAAGGGGACCGGTTGCCATTTAAAATCCGGCACCTTCAATCCCTGGGATTCGCAGAAAGCGGCAATGTTGCTCTCGATCTGTCTTAATTCCTGTTCAAACATATGCGCTTCCTCCAGGCGTTAAAAAAGCGGGAGTCTGGATCGGCTCCCGCTTCCGGGTAAGGGGATCGGCTTAGGCCGAGGCACTTTGGGCAGCGCGTGCCGCGGCCAGGCGCTTCATCAGGCGGCTCTTGCGACGAGCGACATTGTTTTTATGCAGCACACCTTTTTCTGCCGCCTTATCCAAAGCCTTCACTGTCTGGCGGATGAGCTCATCCGTCACCTCTCCGCTTTCAATGGCCTCCAAGGCACGCTTTAAAGCCGAGCGGGCCTGACCGCGAATCATGCGATTGCGCAGTCGCCGCTTCTCGTTTTGCCGATTGCGTTTGATCTGAGACTTGATATTCGCCACGAGCAACCTCCGAATCCGAAAAAAATGACTGCTCCCATTTTAACCGAGAATGGGCGAGATGTCTATGTTAGAGGCTACTTTGTTTGAAGCCATCCGCATCATCGCTCACCAGGACCTCTATCCCCAACGCCTCCACAATCGGCATAAGCCATTCCTTCAAGGCTTCGACCTCTTCCCCTGGCAACACATCCAGGCTCATCACTACCCCATCAACCGCATCCATACTCCTAAGATGCAACCACTTTCCCTTACATTTCACCGAAGTCACATCTGCCCCAAGCGCTTCCACTCGCCCACCTGCCAGCACATTCAGCCGTCTCATTCCGGGCATACGTTCCGCTGCCTCCTGCACCGCCTGGTAGACCGTCGTCTTGCCCATCTTGATCCCGATAGCCTCCAGTGCCAGAGATGCCGCCCCGTAACTCAACCCTAACAGATAGAGCACAACCGCAAACCCCTTGGTCTGCCGGGAAAACTGATCCCGACATATCCCTTGCGGATACACCCGAAACGTCCGTCGGCAACCCCCACACTGATAGCGCCAGATTTCGATTTGCTCATACCTCGCATCTCGCACTCTCTTCTCCACACGCTGGCGCGGATACACGCTTTTGCAACCACAAAACGGACATCGTTGGGAAATGGAAAACGTTTGTGGCTCAACAACCGGCAGAATCAAGCGTAGCCGCATAGCATTCTCATTTTTCTCCTCTAGGTTTAGACATCCAGGTGATAGCGTTCCTGGCACGGTGATTTTGCCAGTAAATGAACAATCACCGGCCGTAGATGGTGGGCGATGTCCTGCTCATTCAGGGGAATGGAAAGGAGTTTCAGGATTTGCGCGAATTTTACCAGGGAAAACACTTGCGTTTCCATGCTTTATTGCCAGAGGGGTTAGTTGGAACAAAAAAGCCCTACGCCCTTTCCAAAGTACATCCCCACAATTCACCAAAATCGGTTATAATGAAAACCACTTGAGAAGATTTAGCCGCTATGCGGCCTGGCTTGCAAATGGATTTCTGGAGAGCAACTCTGGTTTAGGAGAATTCGGAAGTCACCCGCCTGGTGACTCTATCCACAAACAGAAAAACGAGAATAGGATCGGTTTACGGATGGGGAACATCCGGGTGGTTTTGTGAATTCGCCTTGAGTTATCGTGTCGTTTGATTCGTAAAAAGAATCTTTCCTCCGTACTCCCTTTTTAGGTGAGTGCGTTTTGACTTACCCAGAGATCTCTGGCAGCCGTGGCCGCCTGGTGGCACACGGCTGTCTTGTTTTATGCCAAAGATTACGGCCATCGAACCCCAAAAACGCAACCCGCAGCGGGTGAATATCTACCTGGACGGGGAATTCGCCTTTGGCCTGACGCGCCTGATAGCCGCCTGGCTCAAGGTGGGTGACGAATTGAGCGCCGAAAAGATCGCCACCTTACAGGAGGCCGATACCCGCGAACAGGCCCTGCAATATGCGCTGCGTCTTTTAAGCTATCGTGCCCGTACCCAGGCCGAACTGCGTCAACGAATGCAACAACACGGCTGGAGCGAAGCGATCATTGAGGATACCCTGGAACGCTTACGCCAGAACGGCCTGCTCGATGATGCCAACTTTGCTCACGCCTGGGTGGAAAATCGCCAAACCTTTCGCCCTCGTAGTGCGCGCCTGTTGCGCCAGGAACTGCGCCGCAAGGGGCTCGATGAGCACGTCATCCAAGAAGCGCTCGATGAGGTGGATGAGGAAGCGGCGGCCTATGCTGCGGCGCGTCCCCGGGCACGGCGTCTGCGAAGCCTGGATTCCCGCTCCTTTCGCCAAAAATTGATCGCTTATCTCACCCGTCGAGGCTTTTCCTATGAGATTGCCAATACTGTTGTCCGACGCCTCTGGGAAGAATTACAGAACGAGAACCGTGACATACCCTTTGAATAGCGAGGTCTGACCATGACTCCCATCCTGATCTTTTTCTCCGTCATCGCTGCTTTTTTTGTTGGCGCTGTGCTGGGATACTTCTTTCACCGCTATCGGGCCGAGGAAATGCGCAAAGCGGAAGCCGAACGCGCCGAAAACATCCTTCAAGCGGCTCAAACCCAGGCGCGTCTGATCGAAAGCAAAGCACGCGAGGACGCTGTCAAGATTGTACAAGCTGCCGAACAGGAGATCAAAGAACGACGGATTGAGCTCAGCCGTGAAGCGGATCGCCTCGAGCGCCGCCGGGCTGAGCTGGATGCACGCGCCGAACGCTTAGAGCAGCGTGAACAAAGCCTGAACAAGCGCCAGAGCTCGATCGATCGCCGAGCCAACGAGATCGAAAAACTTTACCAGGAACAACTGAATCGTTTGCAAGAAATTGCCCAAATGAACACCGAAGAAGCACGCCGTGTGTTGTTGGAACAGGTTGAAAAGGAAGCGCGTGCCGATATGGCGCGCATCATCCGCCAGATCGAGGCCGAAGCGCGTGAAGAGGGCGAAAAGCGTGCTCGCAAGCTGATCGCCGAGGCCATCCAACGCGTCGCATCCGAACATGTGGCCGAAGTCACCACCGCCGTTGTTCCGCTGCCAAACGAAGAGATGAAAGGACGCATTGTTGGGCGCAATGGCCGCAACATCAAGGCCTTCGAGATGGCTGCCGGCGTGGATGTCATCGTGGATGATACGCCTGAAGCCGTCACCATCTCCTGCTTCGATTCGGTGCGCCGTGAGATCGCCCGCCGCGCCCTCACCCGCCTGACGATTGACGGGCGTATCCATCCCGGACAGATCGAAAAGGTCCTGGAAGAGGAGCGTAAGGCTGTGGAAAAGATCATCGAAGAGGCCGGCGAAGAGGCCGCTTTCGAGGCCGGCATCACCGGTCTGCATCCGGAGGTCCTGCGCATGATGGGGCGCCTGAAATTCCGCACCTCCTACGGGCAGAATCAGCTGGCCCATGCGGTGGAGGTGGCACGCCTGGCCGGCATCTTGGCCGCCGAATTGGGCGCAAACGTCGAACTGGCCAAGCAAGGTGGCTTCCTGCACGATATCGGCAAGGCGATGGATCACAACCAGGATGGCACCCATGCCCGCATCGGCGCCGAATTCTGCCGTCGCTATGGTGTCCATCCGATCGTCGTCAATGCCATCGAATCGCACCATCACGAGGTCGAGCAGCTCAGCGTGGAAGCGGTGATCGTCGAAGCGGCCGATGCCATCTCCGGTGCTCGTCCCGGCGCCCGCCGCGAGGACCTGGAGGCCTATATCAAGCGCATTCGCAGCCTGGAAGAGTTATCTCTCTCCTACAAGGGCGTGCAACAAGCGTTTGCCATTCAGGCCGGCCGCGAAGTGCGCATCCTGGTCAAGCCCGAAGAGATCGATGATCTCGCGGCCGCTCGCCTGGCGCGTGATATTGCCCGCAAGATCGAGGAAACCATGCAGTATCCCGGCCAGATCAAAGTGACCGTGATCCGCGAAACGCGCGCCGTCGAGATCGCCAAGTAAAATGCGCCTACTCTTCGTTGCCGACGGTCGCTCGCCGATCGCGTTGCAATGGATACGTTACTTTACCCGGCGCGGTGACGAGGTCTATTTAGCTTCCACCTTCCCCGCCGCGCCGGATCTCCCTTTGGCCGGCTTCCAATTCATTCCGGTGGGCTTTTCCGGGTTGGCTTCGGTGGCGCGTTCGACGGCCGGCAATCCCACCTGGCGCACCCGCCTGCGTCACCAAGTTGCTCCGCTCACCATCCCCTTTGCCGCCCGTCGGTTGCGGCGCTGGGCCGAGGAAATTCGTCCCGATCTCGTCCACGCCTTGCGCATCCCGTATGAAGGCATGCTCACCGCCGCGGCGCGCCTGTCCTTCCCCTGGATGGTCTCCGTGTGGGGCAATGATTTCACCCTCCATGCGCCGGCTTCTCCCCTTTTGGCAGCCTGGACGCGGCACACCTTGCGCACCACGCACGCTTTGCATGCCGATTGTCAACGCGATGTTCGCCTGGCCCATGCCTGGGGACTTGCCCCCGAGCGCCCAACGCTCGTCATCCCCGGCAACGGTGGCGTTGACCGAAATATTTTCTTTCCTCCCCCTGCTCCTGTTGAAGAACCGATCATCGTCCATCCGCGCGGCCTGCGCGCCTATATCCGCAACGATCTCTTCTTCCAGGCGGCCTCCCTGGTAGCACATGCCGAGCCGCGAGTTCGCTTTCTGTGCGTGGGCATGGCCGGGAATCCTACCGTTGAAGGCCAGGTTCGTACCTCCGGCTTGGATTCGGCGGTGACCCTTCTCCCGACGTTGCCTCATCCTCAAATGGCCCAAATCTACCGTCAGGCGGCCGTGCTCATTTCCCCCAGCGTTCACGATGGCACACCCAATTCGCTCCTGGAAGGCATGGCCTGCGGTTGTCTCCCCGTGGCCGGCGATCTTGAATCCATTCGGGAATGGATTGAACCCGAACAGAACGGCCTGCTCTATCCTCCCACCCAAGCCGAAGTCATGGCAGAGGCCCTCTTGCGCGCCTTGCGCGATCGCCCTCTCCGCCATCGGGCTTTTGGGCAAAATGCCGAGCTCATCGCCCGCCGCGCCGATTATTCCACCTGCATGGCGCAGGCCGCGGCGTTCTATCAGCAGATAAAAAAATAGGGCAACCGTGCGAAATGGTTGCCTATTTTTATCCGGGGGAATGGCTCAGGAAGCCTTTTGGGGTGGTTCCAGCACCTGGTCCACAATACCGTATTCCACGGCGGCGCGCGCGTCCAGGTAAAAATCCCGATCCGTATCGCGCTCGATCACTTCCAGGGGCTGGCCGGTGTGCTTGGAAAGGATCTCGTTCAGCAGGGCCTTCAGGCGCAAAATTTGGCGTGCCTGAATCTCAATATCCACTGCCTGACCTTGCGCTCCACCCAAAGGCTGGTGCATATGGATGGTCGCGTGCGGCAGCGCGTAGCGGCGTCCCTTGGTGCCGGCGGTCAGCAACACCGTGCCGAACGAAGCCGTCACGCCCACCGCCACCGTGCTGATCGGATTGCTGATCATCTGCATCGTATCGTAAATCGCCAACCCGGCGTAGATTTGCCCACCGGGCGAATTGATGTACATCTGAATTTCCCGCTCCGGGTCCTCGTGGTTCAGGTAAAGCAACTGGGCGACGATCAGATTGGCCACCTGATCGTCAATCGGCATCCCCAGGAAGACGATACGCTCCTTGAGCAGCAAAGAGTAAATGTCATAGGCGCGTTCGCCACGCCCTGAGGACTCGATCACCATCGGAATGACGTTCTTGAAATCGGGAATCATCGTTACCATCTCCTCATAACTAAGAGACACATTGAACAAGGTGCCGACCGCAGCGAATGCTCACTCCTGAACTGCCTGCTGTTCCTCGGCCGCTTCGGGCTGCGCCTCGGTCGCGGACGGGGCGCTTTCGCCTGCCGTAGCCGGCTCCTGCGGCGCCGAAGCTTGTTGAGCTGCTTCCTGCTCGCGGCGCTCCAGCTCGCCGGAGGCCAGATCGATCAAGAATCGGAAAATTTTCGCGTCGCTTGCCTGATGGATGGCTCGATTGAAGAGCAAAGATGCATTTTCTCGTTTCCTGGTGAGCTTGCGTATATCAACACCGCGCTGCCTCAGTCTCTCCAGCTCGTTGCTCAACTCATCCATCACCTCTTCTTGCTCAAGGGAGAGTTGCTCTTGCTCCCATATCTTGCTGGTGAGCAAGCTGATCTCAAGCTCTTCTTTCACGCGCGGGCGCAATATCTTCTCGATGTATTCTTCCTCGCTTAGGCCCAATGGGCTCAAATAGGATTTCCAGTCTATACCGGAGCTGGCCAGGGCCTGTTTTGTCTCTTCCAAAGCCTGTTCGACGCGTTCCTCCAGCAACTGGGGTGAATAAACAAGGCGAGAGCGCTCTCGCAGGGCTTTTAAGACTTCCCCTACGTATTTTTGATCGTACGCTTCCTGCTTGCTTCTTTCAAGGAATCTTCGGAGATCCTCGGTCATCTGCTCAACGGTGAGATGCATCTGGCTGGCCACCTCTTCAAGAGTCGGCAGAGTGACCTTGGATACTCCTTCAATGACGATATGCCAAGTTTTCTCCTCGGTTATCTCAGGCTTCTCGGCCGGTGTAACGATGAAATCGAATGCGTCGCCGGCTTTTCGCCCCAGCAAAGATTCCTTAAGCTTCTTATCCGCTTCGTCATTTTGGTGTTCGAGGGAAATATACAAATTTACAGTACGGGCAGCCCCATCAGGGGTCAAAATTCTGAGGTTAACCGCATCTCCTTCTTCGATCGGCCGTTCGACCGCCTCGAGCAGAGCGTTATCTAATTGGAGCGAAAAGAGCTCATCCTGCAGCTCTTCTTCGTTCACCGTTGGAGGCTCATAGGGAATGCGCAGCTGACGATAATCCTCGGGCAGGACGACTTCCGGTTGCAGAACAACATGAAAAGTAAATGTCACTTCCGGGGTCAGTGTAAAGTTGATTAAGTGCCCTGGTGCGGCCGGTTCCAACTGGGCTTCCTGCAAGGCCTGAGGGTAGATCTCGTCCAGGAATGTATCCAGAGCCTGCTCAATGATCGCTTTTTCGCCGACCGTGCGTAAAACAACCTCATAAGGCGCTTTGCCCGGTCGGAAGCCAGGAATGGAAATATCCTTGGAGATTTTGCGCGCTGCTTGGCGCTTGGCCTTCTCAAATTCCTCGGTTTCGACTCGAATAACGAGCTTTGCTTCGCGGTTTTCCAAGAGTGTGGATTCGACTTTCATGTGACCTCAAGATTCAAAAATATGGAATCAGTGGGGACGGTGGGACTCGAACCCACACGCCTTGCGGCACTTGATCCTAAGTCAAGCCCGTCTGCCAATTCCGGCACGTCCCCGAATCATAGCAGGATTATAAAGCCTGCCTACTCTTGCGTCAATGCTCCTTTTATCGGCCAACGAACGATCTTGGGGTTTGGGAATCTTGTCAGACCCTGAATCGTTTGCCGCAGGTCAAACGAGGCCTTACGCCGACTCTCTACTCATTTTCGTTCTGTTCATTCGTCTCATTCGCGCTCGGCTGTGCCTTTCACCACAAAAGGACACGCCCTGAAAGCATTTCAAATTTCGAGATCCAGATATCTCTGAGAAAATCGCATAATAATAAATGCTTTGTGAGCATCGTGGTCAAGAACCGTTTTTGCTGCAGCCCCGTTCATTTTTCCGTGTCATCCGTGTTGTCCGTGTCCTATTGAATCGAGTCCATGTAGCAGACATGGTTCTATGCAGGGTGTATAATCATGAGCGCTGCGTTCCTTTCTGCTCGTTTTCAATGCCTGAATAGAAACGGGATTGCTGTTGCAACACAGGTTATGCCGGGTGATGACCAAAGCCGACGCTATGCTTCCGTAAATACTCAGACAAAGGTGGCTGCCATGATCGAAACCCTTGATCCATTGCTCTTTTTGCGCCGAATGCTGGGAAGCCGGGCCGAGCAAGCGCATTTGGAGGCCTATCGAAACTGGTGGGAAGAGGAGGGGAAAGCCATCTCGGCGGCTGTTGACCGCGCCGGCACCCCCTGGCTGCGCATGTTCGATCGCTTCGGCCAACGGGTGGATGAGATCCTCTTTCCACCGGAATACTGGAAGATGCTGAGGAAAGGCTATCAGGCAGGGGTCATTTGGCGCGTTTTTGAGGAACAATCCCTTCTACCCCATTATTTGCTCGGCTATCTCACCGCGTTTTATGATACAGGGCTCTATTGCCCTTATACCGTTTCGCTTTCCACCGTCGTTCCACTGGCCAAATATGGCTCTGATGTCCTGAAGGAGCGTTTTCTGCCAAAGTTGCTGGCGCGTGATGAGAGCGTCTGGCAGGGGGCAACCTGGATGACGGAGATCGGCGGCGGGTCCGACCTGGGAGCGGCAGTGGAGACGGTGGCCACCTACGCCGATGGCCGCTGGTACTTGAACGGGGATAAATATTTTGCCAGCAATGCCGGCGCCGAGCTGGCCGTGGTCGCGGCGCGTTTGCAAGGTGCTCCCACCGGCGTTCGCGGCCTGGGGCTTTTTCTCCTGCCGCGCTATCGCTCGGATGGATCGCTCAATTACACCATCCGCCGTCTGAAGGATAAGATCGGCACGCGCTCCGTGCCCACCGGCGAAGTGGAATTGCGCAAGAGTGAGGCCTATCTCCTGGGAGAACCGGATTGGGGAATCTACCTGATCCTGGAAAGCCTGAACCTTTCGCGCGTGGCCAATAGCATTGGCAGTGTGGCGTTGGCACAGCGTGCCTTGGCGGAAGCGATCAACTTTGCCCAACGGCGCCGCGCCTTCGGCAAACCAATCGTGGAACATCCGCTCTTGCGCCACCAGTTGGAAGAACGCCTCGAAGAGCTGGAAGCCGCCTTTGCCCTGGCCTGGGAAGCGGTGACTTTGCTTGAGCAGGTCTGGCAAGAGAAGCCGCGTTATTCCGAGCGCTATCACCTTTTTCGCCTGGTCGCCCACCTGGCGAAATATTGGACGGCCGAATTCGCCGTTCAAATGGCAAAGTGGTGCATGGAAGTGCATGGTGGCGTGGGTACCCTGGCCGAATATGGCGCCGAACGCTGGCTCCGCGAAGCGATGATCTTGCCCATTTGGGAAGGCACGCCACATCGGCAAATCCTAGATGGCCTGGAAGTGATGGATCGCAAATCAGCCCATCGCCTGCTCTTGCAGCACCTTGCGCCCTATGCCCATCCGCAGGAGCTGGAGACGCTGGCGGCGCGCTTAGAAGACCACCTTTCGCAGCCGCCGGAACAGCGGGAAGCGCTCGCCGAGCCCATCTTCCGCGATCTGGCACTCTTTACGGCCCATACGTTGCGTAAGCGGAATGCCTCTCGTGTCTCAGGAAGTTGAAGCCAAATTCTATGTCCCCGATCTCGCCGGGATAGAGCGACGTTTGCAAGAGCTGGGAGCGCGCTGCCTGCAGCCGCGCACGCACGAGATCAATCTACGCTTCGATACGCCCCAGGGGGAGTTGCGCCGTCAGGGTCGGGTGCTGCGATTGCGCAAGGATCGGGAAGTCCATCTGACATACAAGCAAGGGAGGTCGATCGAAGGGGGCATTCACACCCGCGAAGAGATCGAATTCGCTCTTGCAGATTTCGATGCCGCCCGCCGTTTTCTAGAAGCGCTAGGGTATCAAGTCTCCTTCATCTACGAAAAGTATCGCACGGTGTACCTGCTGGATGAGGTCGAGATCATGCTGGACGAATTGCCTTATGGGAATTTCGTAGAGATCGAAGGCGAGGCGGAGGCTATTCGGGTGCTCGCAGCCAGGCTGGACCTTTCGCTGGATCGCGCCATCCCCTTAAGCTATCATGCCCTCTTTGAGCATTTGCGCCGGCGAATGCGGTTTGGATTTCGCGATCTACTTTTCGAAAATTTTCGCTCGCTGAGGGTTCCACCCGAAGCATTTGATCTCCGCTCCTCATCCGCTGGGTAACTCGTATGCTAGCTGCCGCATGGAGGAAACATGCCGGAATTGATCCTCGGTCCGCTGGTGGGAGGCCTTTCGCACGATTCGGTGAATCTATGGGCTCGCGCCGATGGGCCGGCTACCCTTTATGCCTGGCTGGCAGAAGACCAAGAGCCGCTCAATCCCGCCGGGCAGGTGAACCTGGAAGAAATCAATGGATTTGCCGGAGAGGTTGCCATTCGAGGCCTGAAGCCGGAAACGACCTATCGCTATGCCCTGAGCCTGCATGATGTCCCACCGGAGAGCGAAATGGGCATCTTTACCACCTTTCCCTTGCCGGGAACGCCGCGCTCTTTTGCCTTTGCCTTTGGCTCTTGCTTTCGTGCTGAAGATGAGACGAGCGGCGAGGCTTTTCGCGTGCTGGCGGAGCGTGCTTTGTCTGAACGGTTGCGCTTTCTGCTTCTGTTCGGGGATCAGATTTATGCCGATGAGCCCCGCTTCAACGGCTTGGGCAGGGTGGCGATCTCGCTGGAGGATTACCGCGCCGTCTATCGCCATGTCTGGTCGCACCCTGCTTGGCGCATGGCTATGCAACGCCTGCCGGTGTTCATGACTTTGGACGATCACGAGGTGGATAACGATTGGCACTGGGTAGATGAGTCGCGTACCCAGGCCGAGCTCCCGTTGTATACTCGTCTTGAGCGTCGGCTTAAGGGTTACCCGATCGAGGCGTGGAAATTGTCGGGTCAACGCGTTCGGGATGCGCTCAAGGCCTATTGGGAACACCAGGGGATGCATGCTCCGTCACCGATCCAGCCGCCGGGATGGACTTCCGGGGCGCGTTTTCTGTTGAATCGCGAGGATCGCGGTTCCCTGGCCTATACGTTCACCTACGGTGCGGCGGCATTTTTCGTCATGGATACCCGCACCGGGCGCCTGCTCAACTCTAGACGGCGAGAGATGCTCCATGAGGGACAGTGGCAAGCGCTGGAAAACTGGTTGTTAGGAGTAAAAGATGCATATCCGATCAAATTTCTCGTCACTTCTTCGGCGTTTCTTTACGATCTTTCGTTGGATGTGCCGGATCGCTGGTCGGCTTTCCGCGCGGAACGCGATCGCCTGCTGCATTTCCTGGCCGCCAATGGCATTGAGGGGGTGTATTTCCTGAGCGGAGATTTGCATTCCGCCCATGCGACGCGCGCCCATCTCTATGGACCGGAAGGCAAGCGTATTCTGATTCGAGAATTTTGCTCCACGCCCTTTGAGCAGGAGAGCAATTGGCTCTCTACTTTGACTTGGCGAAGGCCCTCTTCCTCGGCTCTGGCCGACTTTGCACATCTTTTTACGATCGACCGCATTAACTTTGGCGTTGTTCACGTTGAGTTTTTGCCGGAGGACGGAGGTACCCCGCCACGGGTCCGCTTTGAATGCGTATATCGGGATGGCAAAGGCAGATGGCAAAGCCGGTGGGCAGAGTAGATCTGCGGTTTAGGGCTAAATGAATGCGAAAATCGGCTGTCTCCGATCGAGGCGATAGAGGCCGGCCTCTTTGGCCATTTGCACTGCCGCCTGATATTCTTGTGGTGTGATCCGACGATTTAGCAGGGGATACCGATCGGCGCGGTAATCCGGATGATACTGAGCCATGATGTTGATATAGGTGTGCGGGGAGATCTGACGAGCCAGGAAGCGGACGATTTTGCGCGTGCCGGCCAGGTTGTTCGGCAGTACCAGATGCCGCACCAGCAGGCCACGCCGAGCCAGCCCATCTTCGTCAATTTGCAGATCGCCCACCTGACGGTACATTTCTTTGACCGCCGCCCGGTTGATGCGCGGGTAATTGCGCACCAAGGAATAGATATAGGCAATGCGCTCATCGGCATACTTCATATCCGGCATGTAGATATCGATCACCCCATCCAGCAGGCGCAGTGCCAGCAGCGAATCATATCCCCCGGTGTTATAAACCAGCGGCAAACGCAGGCCGCGGCGCACTGCAATCACCAGCGCTTCCAGGATTTGAGCCACCACATGAGTAGGTGAAACAAGATTGATATTGTGACAGCCGTATTCCTGCAGCCAAAGCATAATCTCGGCCAGCTCTGCGGCGCTCACCTCATGACCGGCATCCTGCTGACTGATCTCATGGTTTTGACAAAATTGGCAACGCAGGTTACATCGGCTGAAGAAGATCGTCCCGGAGCCACGCCATCCACGCAACACGTCTTCTTCCCCCAGATGCGGCCCGTAACTGCTGACCCTGGCCTGCCGCGCCGTGCGACATACGCCCAGCGCTCCTTCCTGACGATTGACACGGCAGCGCCGCGGGCATAACACGCAGGAACGCAGATAGTTCAATGCCTGTTCGGCGCGTTTTTCCAGTTCTCCAGGGGGAAGTTGAAGGTAGGCAGGGGTGAACGATGGGCTCATTTCTGTGCACGACGGGCACGTCGGGCAAGAAGATTCAGGTAATCCACCAGAGGGCGCACCTCAGCTGGCATCTCCGATTCACAAAATTCAAGAGTACGTTCCGCATCTCCATCTTCTACTGTAATCCGGTAGACAAAGCGATCAGCGCCGGAACGCGTTGAGGCGGTCAACCGAGGTCGCTCGAAAATGCCGGCCTGGCGGAGCATTTCCCGCAACCGCGTTTGCTCTTCGCCGGGCAGGTCTTTTCCATCCAATGCAAAGCGCAAGGGGATGCTGCTGAAGCCACCGCTACGTTCAAATTTGATTTTTAAAGGCGCATTCATAGGACCTCCACAGAGCCAACTATCCACCGCGCAGGAGGTGCAAAAGTGCCGTCAGACACCCGCCGGCCTGCTCGGCATCCACCGTTAGGCCTACTTCCTGCCAGCCTTTGCGCACCGCTTGTTGCTCTAAGCTGCCGTTTCCGAAAAGTTCGCCGGCGATACGATAGGTGATGGCGGCCGCAGCCTTGAAATCCGAAAGTGGGGTGAGCCCGTTGGTCAAGGCCTGATACCAAATGCGGCCGGCTTTCTCCCAGGCATATCCGCCGATCTCACGAGCGGTGACATAGAAGGCATGATTGGGAATGCCGGAATTGATATGCACGCCGCCGTTATCTTCCCCGGTTTCTACGTAATCGCGCATGTGAGCCGGCTGCGGGTCTTTGCCCAGGATCGGATCATCGTAAGCTGTGCCCGGCGCTTTCATGCTGCGAATGCCGGCGCCTTGTACATTCGGGGTGAACAGTCCAGCGCCGATGATCCAATCGGCTTCTTCGGCGGTTTGACCCAGCGCACGTTGTTTGACCAGAATGCCAAAGACATCGGAGAAGGATTCATTGAGCGCTCCGGATTGGCCGAAATAGGCCAAATTGGCCTCATGTTGGGTCACACCATGCGTCAGCTCGTGCCCAATTACGTCCAAAGCGCTGGTAAAACGGTTGAATAGGCGCTCTTCCGGTGGCAGGTCCTCATCGCCATCGCCATACACCATCTGCTGACCGTTCCAGAAAGCGTTATCATAGCCACGGCCGTAGTGGACGGTTGAATTCAGTTGCATGCCGCGTCCGTCAATGGAATTGCGCCCATATACTTCCCAGAACAGGTCGTAGGTCAGGCCGGCGCCATCGTAGGCTTCGTTGACGGCGGCATCTTCGATGGGCGGCTCTCCCTCCTGGCGCACCAGCCGGCCGGGCAAACTCTCGCTCGTATCGGCGCTATAAACGGCGCGGTATTTGCCGGTGGCTGTTGGCAAGATCAGCAGGCTGCGAAAAGCCTCGGCAAAGGCAAACCGCTGTGCATAAAGTTGTGCCGTCAAATGGAGTGCCTTGATGGCGAAATCCTTCTGGGCCGGCGACCCATTGAGGGCAATTTGCTTGAGCATATAGGGTGGGACAATACAATATAACATGGCACCTCCAGCGTCTTCATTATACTCGATCAAACGTATAAGATCGCTAGGATAGACTTGCACCAATACAGTAAAATCAGTATTCACTTGTATTCGAGTAAAGTCTATTTTCTCGGGCCCTTTTTCGGCGAATTTGAGACGAGAGAGCTCTCATGGATATCCTTTCAATGACCCTTTTTCGCGATTGGATGATCTTCTATCAGGCCGGACGCGCCATCCGTGCCGGGCTTTCACCTTATCAGGTGGAGGGCTTCTTAAACCCCATCCAGGTTGCCTGGTTACTCTCCTGGACCACCTGGTTGCCGTTTCAAGTCTGGGTCTATGGAATGATCGGCCTCTCCTTCATCCTGTTGGTGGTTTTGCTGAAAAAGCAGTCTCACTGGGCTTTGCTTTCCCTGCCATTCATCTTCGGTATGTCGATGGGGAGTCTGGATGTGCTCCTGTGGGTGCCGGCGCGCCTGCTGGGTGGCTGGGGGCTATCTTTGCTGACCCTGAAACCGCAGTTGGCTTTGCTGGTGATTCCGCTGCAGCTTTCGGCCTGGTGGCGCTCCGGGCGGCGCAAAGAGATCGAGCGTTTTTTTATAGCCACTCTGATCTTATGGGGCATTCCCACCCTTTTGCATCCTGCCTGGCTACTTGCTTGGTTGCGCGCCGTCTTCACCGCCGATCAGAGCGTGCGCATCCATTGGGCAGCGAGCTTGGCCGGCTTCTCTGCCCTGACCGGGTACGAGGGACTTTATATTGCCCTGTTCCTCTTGGTATTGCTCGTTTTCACCTTGCGCGGGGATGATCGCTACTACCTGGTGGCCATGTTTTCCCCCTCCTTCTGGCCCAGCGATTGGATCCTCGCCGCCGAATATATCAGCTGGCGCTTCACCCTGCTTTCCTGGCTGCTAGTTCCGACGGGACTATCGCCTAATGGAGCCCAGCTCTATTTTCTATTAGGACTTTTGATTGCTTGGGAGCAGAATCGTCAACGGAAAGCTGCTGCGATGCCGGTAACGCAATGAACCGAACGAACGGGCGAACACAGATTCGAACCTGAGCACATGCAGCCCCTACTGCTGCGGCGTGCTTTGGACGCGTCGGAGAATCCCCAAACCGCGTCGCTTCTGGCCTCAAGCTTGCTGCTTTGCCGTCCGGAACCTGACGTAGAAAAGGCTCAAATAGTACAGGAGCGGCAGAAAGGCCAGGAATCTCAGATAGCCGAAATCAAAAAGTGCCAGAATGTAGCCCAAGTTTCCTAAGATGGGGAAGATCGAAGGGGTGAAGAGAAATAGAAGCAGGAGATCGTTCTGCTGTAGGTATGGCTGCGCCAGGAAGATGGATGCAATCCAGGCCACGATCCGGAGAGAGGGCATTTTGTAGAATACAAGCCATGCCATCAGGGGAAGCAACAGTGCCCAGGGACCGATCCATTGCCACAGGGTGATATTCCCTTGCGCATCGGGAGGGGCATTGCGCAAAGATTGCACAATTTGCAATGGCCAGAACCCGTAGATGGCCAGCGAAACAAGGGCGATCAGCAGAACAGGGATGAAGACTCGGAGTTTTTCCTTCCAGGGGTAGGGCGCAAACCACCACAGTAACAACCCAAGCGGAATCCCGGTTTGGAATTTTGTCATCACCAGGGTCAAGAACACTCCTGCCAGGGCCCAGCGCTTGCGGCGCAGGAAGACCCAAAACAGCGATAGGCTGCCGGCGGTGAAGCCGGTGATATTCCCCTGGAAGAAAGTGTATAGCGCCTGGTAGCCGATCAGCAACCAGAAAACATCCCGCTTGAATGTCCTCCCGGCGAGCCAGATGCCGATCCCGTTCAGCAAGTTCCAGATGATAAATGCTATCCAGAAGGGCAACAGGGAAAGAGCCTGAAAGAGCGGCAACAACCAATATGCATAGTAATAGTGAGTGAAATCGCCCTGCGCCCCGCGAAGGTAATTGCCCAAATCGTACTGAAAGGGGTATATGTTGTATCTGTGTTGGAGCCCCATTCCAACAATCGCCGAAAAGGCGATCACCATTGCCAACCATTCCCTTTTCGTCGGAGGGGCTTTCAGCCGCTTTGGGAGTGCATGCGGATCTTCGAGAAGGTCAACGGGCGGATGGAACATTCCCATAGCCCTTTTGGTGGCGAAGTTGGATCACTTCGTAGCCCAGCAGCCCAAGCGGGATCAGGAAACCGATGGATGGGAGTGAAGGGAAGAGGAAGGCGACTGCATAGAATGCCCACAGGCTCAAATGAAACCAAATCGGCAGAGAGCGCATGGTGAAGTACGTCGCCAGCGAGTAGATCGGATAGTAAGGCATAGCCAGGCTGTTTGCCAATAGCCAGATCTTAATCTCATCTCGATAAAGGAACAGCAAGGTGAGAAAAACTAACCCGATAGGATACCAACTGATGTTCGTACTTCCGATCAATGCATAGCGGTATCCGTACAGGATATGCCGAATCCACTCCGGGATCCAGAAGCCGTAGACCAGGAACGAGAGCGCGTAAAGGATGCCCGGCAGGATCAGCAATCGTGCTTCTCTTCGCCAGGCAAGCGCGAAAAGGAGCAATGGCCAGCCGACCTGCGGTTTGATAGTTAACAGGAAAACTCCCAGGCCACCCCATAGCCAATTGCCCTGCAGAGCCAGGAGGAATCCGGCGGCGAAAAAGCCCTCATATTGCCCGCCGAAGAAATTCCAAAAGGCAGCCAACGAAATCGAAAACCGGAAGAGATCTGCCTTCCAGTGGCGTAGGGCATAGAGAAAGGCCACGGCGTTGGTCAGATTCCAAAAAATATAGCCAAGAGTAGGTGGCCAGATGGCATATAGGTAGAATAGCCAGTAAGCAGGGTAAGGGTTGTAGGTATAGACGTAAGTCCCGGAAAGCGTTTCCTTTCTGACCGATTCCCGAAAGTCCCACCCTCCCCAAAACGGAGCTAGCAAGGCCACCGCAAAGAGAACGATCAGGCCTATGCGGTCACGATGGGATAAAGAATTCCAGAAAGCAGAGAGGCGTTGTTGGAGCATTTTGCTCGTCCTTTCGTGATCAGCGCAATCGACCTGCGGCAAAAAGATCCAAACGGTCTACTTATCCACCGTCTTCTCTACCACCTCAACGGTGGAGCAAACGTCCGATCCTTCCACACTGCTTGCCCCATCAGGCTCCAGAAGAATGAGCGCATGGCGATGAGGAAGAAGATCAGCGTGTTCAAGGGATAGAGGATTGCCATCCAAACCGGCAAGTGGAAGCGCCGGTAGGCCATGCTCCACAACATCCCTCCTTCGAGCGTGGCCAAAAGCGCCTGGCGGAGAGGAAAATTTACTATCGGCTCTCCCAGTGCATAGATCAGCAACACCAGCGGTGGCCAGATGAACAATTTGAGGAGCAGATACCAGGCCAGCAGGTAAAACAAGGCATGATAACCGAAGAAAGCAAAGACGTTCTTGCTGAATCCATCCACCGCATCCCAAAACCCGGAATACATGCGGCAAGCCACCTGGCGACGTCCATCCAGCAATCGCACCTCATAACCTTGAGCTACTGCACGCCGCCCTAGGCTCACATCATCAATCACCTCTGCGCGCACCGCGGCATAGCCACCGATCGCCTCGTAGACTTCTCGCCGAAAGAGCATGAATTGGCCAATGGTCACCGTCAGGGAAGGCCATCGCAGGCGATGCGCCAGCACAACCGGCAGAAAAGCATAGATACCAAAGCTGATAAATGGGATGATCAAGCGTTCTCCCCAGGTTTGCGCTTCTTGATGAGGCAGAACGCTGAGCAGATCAACGTTCAACGCCTCCATTGCTGCCACCGCACGGCGCAACGCTTCGGGTTGATGAATTGTATCGGCATCGGTGAAGAGCAAAAGGTCCCCCTTGGCCTGCGCCGCCAGCTGGTGACAGGCCCAATGTTTGCCCAGCCATCCCAATGGCAGCGGCGCGCCTTGTAGCACGCGCAGTTGAGGGTAACGTTCCTGAAGATGATGCAGAATCTCTGCCGTGCGATCGGTGGAGTGATCGTCCAGCACCAGCACCTCGAAAAAGGGATAATCCTGGTTCAGTAGGGAAAGCACGCAGGCTTCGATCCCATCTTCCTCATTGCGTGCCGGTACCAGGATGGAGACAAACGGCCAGCGTCGAGGCGCACTATATCGCTTCAGGCGTGGAATTCCCCAGGTGTTCCACAGCGCGATGCACAAATTGATCATCAGGAAAATAACGATGAAACGGGCTTGTTCGGTGAAAGGGCTCATGCTCTCATCGCCGCCAGAAGATGGACCACCCAGGGACGTAAGCGCGGCCGATGACGGAGCTCACGCCGATGGGTATAGCCGATGAGCAGCGTATTCAGCGCGGCGAAAGCGGTCAGCCAGGAAGAATCGAGCACAAAAGCGGTGTAATAGAGCAGGGCAAAGAGGCCGGAAAAAGCCGCCCAGGCGTGTTCCTCCTGGATTAAGAGCACCGGCACGGTGAGCAAGGCATAGACCGGAAATACCCACAATCCGATCAGCGCCAGCCAGGCCCCGCCGCTCGCGCCCAGCGCCTTTCCGCCGTGGAATCCCAGGAACGGTTGTGTTGCGTGTCCCAAAATCGGCGAAAGCGCCACCGGCACCAATCGCCACTCATTCAAACCACTCTCGCGTGCCAAATAGACTGGCAGGAAACCCTTGAAAATCTCTAGCAAAACAGCCAGCATTCCCACCTTCCACCCGCCGGCGCGGATCACGTTCGTTGCTCCGGGGTTGCCATCAGCAATTGTGCGAATATCCCGTCGCGCGAAGATCTTTCCGACAAGAAAGGCAAAGGGAATGCTACCGAATAGGTAACCGAACGCCGACCAGAGAAGAGTTTGCATAGGACCTCCTTTGGTGGACCGTGGACTGTAGACGGTAGACCGTAGATGGTGGGACGTGCTTCAGAGTGCCGGGCTTCGGCCTTTAAATTTTGCAGGGGTAGAACACAGCCAAAAGGCGCACTATTTTGAATATCGGATCGGCTCCACCTCGCGCCGCGTCATCGAGGAATCCGCTACAAAACCACGGGGGTAATAAAATG